>NZ_JCACHA010000968.1:0-6555 GCF_059503625.1 Skermanella sp. | reverse complement strand
CCTTTCATTTTCCGGCGTGGGGTAGGGCAGGGACTCGTCGGCGCGTCCTGCCGGATGACTGTTCGGGGTGTCGACGTTCATGGCTGGCTGAGCAAGGGGCGGGTGTCCGGGCTGGCCGCCGCGACGCGGAGATTGCGGCGGGCGGGTGGTCTCGTTTCATCAAGGTATGTTGGGGGGATGGAAAACCATCCCTCCGCTCGCGGGCCTGTTTCACGGTGACCGCGCCCCGCGCCCTCCGGACTCCTGATCCGCCAGCACCTCCACAAGGATGTAGCCGATGCCCCTGCGGGTTTCGATCCTCACCGTCGCCCCGGCGCCGGCGAGCTGTTTACGCAGGTTGTGGACGTGGACCTCGACTGAGTTCGATGCGACCTCCTCGCCAAAGGCGTAGAGCTGCTCCTCGATGACTGGCTTGGACACCGGCCGCCCGGGATTGCGGAGAAGGCAGCCGAGAACGGCTGCCTCCCGGCGGCGCAGGCACAGCGGCTGTCCCATCACGCTCGCGGTCTGGTCCTCGGGCATGAAAGTCAGGTTGCCGCAGGCTAGATCGCTGCTGAGCCGTCTGGACCGCCGGGTCACGGCATGCAGCCGCGCCGCGAGTTCCCCCACCTCGAAAGGCTTCGGAAGATAATCGTCCGCCCCCGCATGAAGTCCGGTTATGCGCTCGTCGGTCCGGCGGCGCGAGGACAGAATCAGTATGGGCGTGGTGTTGCGTTCGGCCCGAAGCTTCTTGAGAAGCGTGATGCCGTCGGCGTCTGGCAGGTTCAAGTCCAGCAGGACCGCATCATAAGCGACGGCGGACAGGGCAAGCCTGCCGTCCTCCGCGTTTGTCACCCGGTCGACCGCGAACCCGGTCGGCTTCAGTCCGACCTGAACATACTGGGCCAGTATGTCGTCATCCTCAATGTATAGAATTCTCATGGCCGTGCACCAGGATAGTCCGACCATGCGCCGGTCAGGTCCGAGGCGACCGAGCTCGAATCGCCTTTCGGCATGCGGCAACTTCCAGGAGCAGCTATGGTCGTTGTAGTTCGGAATAATCTTTCCACCCGTTTGTAAAACTTCAGGTATAGATCATAACCGTTCATACCTATTTCCTCAATAAATCTGGCGTTACGGCAGACATAACGTTTACGCTATAAGGTTTCGCTAAATCCTATTCTGGGCTAAATCTTACGAAGAAACTAGACTGAACGGGAGGAGCATCTGTTCCTTCGGTAAGGGGGTTAAGGCTTCTCGGTCCCCGACTTGCCGCCGCGCGGCGCTGCGCCGTCGAGAGCCCGCGCAATCGCCGTCCAGAGCGGCTTACGGCGCATTTCGGCGTCCAGCGGCAGGGTCCGCGCGGGAAGCCCGTCCCGTCGGCGACTGTAGGAAAACTCGTTGCGCCATGTGAACCGGTCGGACAGACCCCAGGTAAACACGGCCTGAACGGCCGGCTCGGCCAGTGCGGTTTCCAAATACTCAAGCGCGTGGTCCGCCGCCTGGCGGTCGCGATCGCGGGCTTCCGGCGGCAGGTCCCGGTCGTTCACGTCCAGTTCGGTGATGTAGAGGCCGAGGCCCAGATCGGCGACTTCGCGCAAAAAATGTTGGAACGACCGCGCGTCGAAGCTGCGCGACGGATTGAGGTGCCCTTGAATGCCGAGCGTGTCGACCGGCGCCCCTTGTTTTTTCAAGGTCTCGAGCAGGCGCAGGAGAGCGGTCCGCTTCTTGCGGCTCGCCCGGTCGCCGTAGTCGACCCCGTAGTCGTTGTAAACGAGCACCGTTTCGGGATTGGCTTCGCGCGTCATGACGAAGGCTTCGTGAATATAGGAAGGACCCATCGCCTTCAGCCAGACCGAGTCCCGCAAGCCGTTGGGCAGGCCGTCATCCACTTGGATAGCCTCGTTGACCACGTCCCACGACTGGACCCCGGGATATCGCGAGGAGACGCGCCGGATATGGCTTTCCAGCGCCTGGCGCGCCTTGGCGCCGCCGATCTCGGCAAGCCAGCGCGGCACATGCTCATGCCAGACCAGGGCATGCCCCCGGAAACCCAGGCCGTGCCGGCGGGTGAAATCCCAGAGCTGGTCGACCGCATCGAACGTGAACTCGTCCGGTCCGGGGCGGATAGCGCCCCATTTCGCCTCCCATTCGGGAACAAGGAGGGCGCACTCCCGGGCGAACGCTTCAGCATAGGCGGAGTTTCCGAGTAGATCCCCGGATCGCGCGGCCGCGCCGAACAGGATGCCTTTGCGGCCGGCCCGCTCCTTGAGGGTCGGGTCGGCCGGATCGGTGCCGGGTCCGGCATCCGGATCGCCGTGGGCACCGGTATCCTCCCCAAACGCCGGACCAATAAGGACCGGCCCGGTGGCTGCGATCAGGGAGGCGCCGGCGCCTCGGAGGAAGGCCCGCCGGCCAAGCCTGGACCCGTTCAGCATTGCCGTGCCCCATGCGCTCGTGGCTGTCGCGTGCATGTCAGGCGGCCTCCTGCCAGCCATGCGGCTCGCTACGCAGGCGTGAACCGAGGCGCCGCCGCGGTTTCGGTGTCCCCGCATAGTAGCGGTCCGTGTGGCGGCGGAAGGCCTCTGGATCGCCCGAAGCGAAGACCCCGCGCTTGACATCGACCCGATTGAGCGCCGCGCCGACGACGCGCGCGCCGGCATGGGCCAGTTGCGACATAGTGAGGGCAAGGGCGTCCTTCGGCGTGCGCCGCCAGCAGGCGACGAGCAGCGTGGCCTCGACCATCCGGCTGAGGATCAGGGCATCGGAAACCGCGATGACCGGTGGCGCGTCCACCAGGACGATATCGAACTCCCTGGCGGCCCGTGCCAGAACGGCCCGCATTTCCGTCGATCCCAGAAGGTCCTGCGGCGCCGCGTCGGTTTCGCGGCTTGCCAGGTAGCTTAGGCGGCTGTGGGGGTCCGTCCTGACCGGCCAGGCATCGCTGTCCCCGGCCTCAAGGATGTCGTTCAGCCAACCTTCGGGCGACCGGTCGCCCAGCGTTGACGCAACCGATGGGCAGCGCAGATCCGCATCCACCAGCAGCACGCGGTATCCGGAATTCACCAGGCTGCGGCCCAGGGCGACCGAGAGGGTCGACTTGCCCTCATCGGGCAGCGCCGACGTGATCAGCAGGGACCGGGGCATCTGCCCTCCGGCCGCGTGCGGCAAGGATCCCCGAAGCGACCGTATCGCGTCGGCGAAGCGCGAGCGCGGCTGATCGACCACCGCTTCGGCGGGGTTCCCTTTCCGCGTGAGCCGCCGCGGGATCAGGGGAATTGTGCCGAGACAGCGCACCCCTGCGACCCGCTCAAGGTCCGCCGTTCCCTTGATGCCCCGGAACAGGAACTCCCGCATGAAGGCCAGGCCGGTCAGGAGCAGCCCGAACATGGCCATGACCATGACGACGGTCTGCAGGGTCTTTGGCGAGCTCGGCTTCATCGGAACCGTGGCTTCCGAGACGACCCGGACATCCGGTTGCTGAAGGCCCTGCTGCACCCCGATCAGCTGGCGCTGGGCGAGCAGGTTCTCGTAAAGGTTCCGGCTGGCTCCTGCCTCGCGCTCCAGCTCGCGCAAGGTGATCTCCGCGTGCTCGGTGGCGGCCGAGCGCTGCTCGAGGATGGTGAGCTGTTCCCTAAGGGCGGTTTCCTTGGCCTGCACGACCGCGACCTCGTTGGACAGGCTCTCGAGGATCCGCCGGATCTCCGATCCGATCTTGTCCTGCAGGTCCCGCAGTTCCGCCTGGGCGGTCTGCAGATCGGGGTGGCGCTGTCCCAGCCGGTTCCGCAGTTCGGCCTCGCGCCGCAGGGCGCCGGCCTCCTGCTCGCGGAGCCGCTGGATCAGTGGTGAGTTCATGACGTCCATGCCCTGGTCGGCCGCGCCGTTGCGCGTCAGCTGGCGCGCCTGGAGCAGGCGGGCTTCCCGGGCGCTACGCTCCGCCGAGGCCAGGATCAGTTGCGAATTGATCTCGGCGATCTGCTGTGTCAGCACCGTGTTGCCCTTAGCGTTGACGATCTGGTTCGACTCGCGGAAGCCTTGGACCGCCTCCTCGGCCCGGCGAACCTTGGTCTGGAGCGTTTCCATCTCGTCGTTCAGCCAGGCCGCGGCGTTTCGCCCGACCGCGCGCTTCAGGTCGGTCTGCGACCGGACATACGCCGCCACGTGGGTGTTGATGATCCGCGCGGCCAGGACAGGGTTTTCTGACATGAACGAGACGCTGATCAGATAGGAGCGCCCGTCGTTGCCGATCGTCAGCTTGCGCTGGTAAGCGTTGATCACTTCTTCGAGCGGGTCTCCGGGGATGGGCGGCTCCGCCTCCCCGGCCTCATCGCCGCTGGCCAGCTCGCGGCGCAGCCACTCGGCCGCGTCGCTGGCCGGCAGGCCCAGCGAGTCGCCGTACTCGATCGCCGTCCGGGCCAGGACCTGCAGCTTGCCCGGCTTCCGGAATTCCGGTTCCGATTCGAGGCCGAGCTCCACGATGACCTCGCGCGCGACCGGTCGGCTGCGCAGCAGGCTGACCTCGCTGCGCAGGACCGCCGGGTCGATGGTGCTGGGCTGAGCGGGAGCCCCATCCGGCAGGCCGGGTATGGCCGACCGGCGCAGGTCCAGGATGACGGTCGCCTCGCCCCGGTAAAGGGACGGCATCTGCGACAGCACCGCCACCGCCGGCACGACGGCGAGAACACTCCCGACCAGTATCCACCGGCCGTGACGCCTCAGCACGTTGACGATGTCGCGCAGCGTGACCGCAGGTTCGGGGTGTTCCATCATGGGGCTCGGGGCGTCAGTCATGTCAGGTTCCTGGGGAGGAGAAACAGCGGCGTCACGGACGGGACTTGGGATGTCACCGGGCGTTCCGGTCGTTTAGGACCGTGAAAGCCGTTCTGAACAGGATCCCGATATCGAGCACCAGAGACCATCGCCGGATGTAGTCCAGGTCGTGCTTGACGCGCTGGGCCAGGTGTTCGACGGTATCGGCCGGGCCTCGGTAACCGCTGACCTGGGCCAACCCGGTGAGCCCGGGCTTCACCTGGTAGCGCTGGAAATACCCGGGAACCGCGTCGGCGTTCCGGCGTCCCTCGACGGTCATGCCGAGAGCGTGGGGGCGCGGGCCCACGAGCGACATGTCGCCCTTGAGGACGTTGATCAGCTGCGGCAGCTCGTCGAGACTGGTGCGCCGCAGGAACCGGCCGAGCGGCGTCACGCGGGGATCCCGGTGCGCCGTCTGCTGCCGGCACAGCCGGTCGCTGCGGTCCTCGTACATGGACCTGAACTTGTAGACATCGAACACCGTGGCCCGGTACCCCCAGCGCGGCTGCCTGAACAGGACCGGCCCCGGGCTCGACATCCGGATCGCCGCGGCGACCATCAGCAGCAAGGGGGCCAGCGCCAGAAGGAGACCGGCAGCCAGTACGGTGTCCTGCACCCTTTTGGCGGCCTGCTGAAAAGGCGTCAGCGCCTCATCCGCAAACTCCGGCGCCTGAGGGTCCAGGAGATGCAAAGATCCATTCGGCGTGGTGCTATTGGCAAAAGAAAGGTTGGTGCTCATCATAAATGCCTCGCTGTCGGGCGTCCTTACGACGGGATCGTGACCCCCGCGCCCTGATGAGCCCTTCTATACGGCGTTAACATTATCTTAACCTTAAGCGCGCGGATTTTTTACCCTCGGCGCGATGGGTTTTCCCCTGCGCACGGGTTTTTCGGCAGCTTCAGGCGCCGACGCGAGGGCCGGAGCGAAATATTCGCGACTTTGCTGCCCAGCCTTAAGGTTAATATAAGCTTAACGCCCTATTGTCCGCCGCGTACCGCCCGGCGCTGCTCCCTCTTGTGCATCGTCTTATGCATCCGCATGCCGAGCGACCTTCCACGCAGCAGGACAAAAAGAGCGCCCCTATGATCTATATTGCGACTCCTGGCGGCACCCGGGCCCGCGGCGGCATCGGCAGAATCGTCTCGTATTTCACGCGGGAGCTCGCCCGGACCACCGGCGCCCCTGCCTTCGCCGTCGTCGATACCTACGGTCCCGGATCTCGGTACCTTATGCCGCTCTTTTTTCTCGGCGCCCTGGTCCGGCTGTTCTTCGCCTGCGCGCTCGGACGCGCCAGCCTCGTGCATGTCCACATGGCGGAGTACGGCAGCGTGGCCCGCAAGGGAGTGATCATGGCGATAGCCCGTCTTTTTTCCGTCCCGGTCGTGCTGCATATGCACGGAGCCAATTTTCGTGAGCAGTGCGAGAAGGCAAGCCCCAGGGAACGGCGGCTGCTGCGCCGAACACTCGGTCTGGCCACCGAGATCGTTGTCCTGGGGGAATACTGGCGCGACTTCGTCACTGAGTTCTTTGGTCCGGACATGCCCAAGATCACCATCCTGGTCAATGCGGTCGAGGGACCGGCCCAGGTGCCGTCGCGGCCAGCCTCGGGAAAGCTGCGGATACTGTTCCTGGGACGTGTCGGCGATCGGAAGGGCACCGGGGAATTGCTCGAGGCCCTGGCTTCGGCGCCGTGCCGGGACCGCGACTGGACAGCCGCAATCGCCGGAGACGGCGATCGGGCATGTCGCGGGCTTCAAGGCCGGGTT
>NZ_JCACHA010000967.1:0-6556 GCF_059503625.1 Skermanella sp. | reverse complement strand
TGTCCTGCCGCAACGCATTCAGAATACAGCAGTTCTTCATAGACGGGCTCTTAAAAGATCGCAGTCTCCCAGATCAAGACCGCATCAACTACCCGCACATAGGCGCCAACGTTGCCATTGGCCCAGGTGCATCCGTGTTGGGCAGCATCGTGATTGATGACGGTGTTTTGGTTGGCGCTAACGCTGTCGTGCTCAAAAACCTGCCGCCGAGATCTCGTGCAGTTGGAAATCCTGCTCGCGTCCTACCGGCACGAGCAGTTTCTAATGAGTCTGCGCCATAGCTGCGGCGGCAAAGGCCCGCGGTGAGGGCACGAGGAAACGCAATTTCTGCTGCCTCCCAATCAGCGGTGCAAGCGGTCCGCCACATACACCGGATCGCAACTGATGCTTTCAAGCGGATGGCCAGCAACAGCTGCTCCGCAGGTTTCTCAAAGCCTGACTGTGAACGCTGTCGCAATAGGGGTTGGATGGCCGGGCAGGCTGTGATTCCAACGGGTCGTCGAGACCGAGTTGGATAGAAAGCCTGATGTGGACCCCGACCACCCGTGCCCTTGATAGGCGGGAGGGCCTGCGCTTCGCCAGTGATGTGACCGATGCGGAATGGGCTGTGCTGGTGCCATTGATGCCGCCCGCTTCGCCGGTCGGTCGGCGACCAAGCTGGCCGATGCGCGACATCATCAATGCGATCTTTTATGTCCTGCGCGGCGGCATCCCCTGGCGCATGCTGCCAGATTGCTTCCCGCCGCGGCAGACGGTCTATGCTTGGTTCGTGGCCTTCCGCGAACGTGGGGTTTGGGAGAGCATCAACCACCACCTCGTCATGCTCGACCGCGAACAGGCTGGCCGTGAAGCCAGCCCAACTACCGCGGTTATCGACAGCCAGAGCACCAAGACTACGGAAGCAGGTGGCCCGCGCGGCTACGACGCGGGTAAGAAGATCAACGGCCGCAAGCGCCACGCCATGGTCGATACCGATGGCCGTCCGCTGGTCCTGCAGTGCCATGCAGCCTCGGTCCAGGACCGTGATGGCGCCATCCCGTTGCTGCAGGCATCACGCGCTCGTTTTCCCTTCGTGGAGCGGGCCTTTGCCGATGCGGCCTATGCCGCGGACCGCGTCGCCCAGGCCACCTGCATCGCCATCGAGATCGTCCGCAAGCCCAAAAACCAAGTCGGCTTCGCCGTTCATCCGCGCCGCTGGGTGGTCGAGAGGTGCTTCGCCTGGCTCGGCCGCAGCCGCCGCCTCGCCAAGGACTTCGAAGCGGCCATCGCTTCGGCCACAGCCTTCCTCTACGCCGCTTCCGTCCTACTACTCATACGCAGACTGGCACGTTCCGTGTGAGTTCACAGTCAGGCTTTCAGAGACCAGAGACTTTCATTCCCCAGTTCCCACCGCTGCTCCAGTCGGTCTCCTCACAACTTGTCTCTCCCAACCAGGCCATCGCGCTGAGGCGCAGGTATGGCCTGGGGTTTCGCGGCAACCTTGATGGTGCGGCGGCGGAACGGAGGCGGGTTTTCTCTCCGAAATGCCGGAGCTTCTCCAAAGCTTGAGGGTAGGGTGATTTAACCCTCAAGCTTTATTGCATTGAGAACGCCCGACTTTCGGGCGGGGTGCCGGCACTTTATTCAGCATGGCGACCGCCTGCCGGTCGAATTCATTGACGGGAATCGGCGTCTCCGGCCCAAGCCTTGTCTTCTGTGAGTCCCAGTGGATCATACCGACCAGTTCGCGCCGTCGAGTGTGAGCCTAAGCCGCCTGCATAAATGTCGGCTAAAGAAGTTGCAGAATACAGGCGGCCGATCATTCTGCCTTGATGCCTGCCGTTTGCACTACGCCGCGCCAACGCTCCACCTCCTCGCGCTGGAAGGTGGCGTACGCCTCGGACGAGCCCGCCACCACCGTGAAGCCGACCTGCTCGAGCCGCTGCCGTCCTTCGGGATGGCGCAGCGCCTCGGTTGCAACTGTGTGCAAGCGTCTGACCAGCGGCGCAGGCAGGCCGGAAGGAGCCATGAGGGCCTGCCAAGAGGTGACCACGAAGTCCTTCAACCCCGCCTCAGTGGCGGTGGGCACATTAGGCAGCACCGGGTGGCGCTCGGCGCTGGTGACCACAATCGGGCGCAGCCGTCCGCCCTGGATGTGACCCGCCACCGTGCCGAGGTTCTGGAAGCTTAGCTCCACGTTGCCGGCAATCAGGTCAGTGGCCGCCGCCGCTCCGCCCGCATAGGGCACATGGGTCGGTTCGGTCTCTGTGAGCTGCTTGAAGAGTTCCATGGTCATCTGGTCCGAGGAGCCGACACCGCTGGTCGAGTAGCTGGTGCGGCCACGATTGCGCCGCAGCCAGTCGATGACGCCGCGCAGGTCGGTCGCGGGCACCTTGTCCGGGTTCACCACCAGCACGTTTGGCGTGGTGACCGCCAGCGTGATGGGCGTGAAGGCCAGCGGGTCGTAGCCGAGGTTCGGGCGCAGCGCGGCGTTGATGGCGAAGACGCCGATCGAGCCCACGAGCAGGGTGTGTCCGTCTGGCTGCGCCCGGGCCAGCAAGCGTGACGCGACCTCCCCGTTCGCACCAGCCCGGTTCTCGACCACCATCGGCTGGCTAAGCGACTGGCCGCCGTACTGGGCAATCACGCGGGCGACGATGTCCGACGGACCGCCGGCGACAAAGGGGACGAGGATGGTGACGGGGCGGTTAGGCCAGGCGTCGGCCCCACCTTGCTGCTCCTGTGCAGCAAGGGGACCGGCCGCGACCGCGGCACCGAGTGTGAGCGCATGACGGCGGAGCATAGGGGACGCTTCCTCTCCCGGGCGGACGTTGGCTCTGCTACGCCATGATGCGGTCCGAGCACATCGCTGGCCACCTCAGGCAGAGCTTCGTCATCGACGAACCGAGGGGCTCAGGCCATTGATTTCGATTGGGTCCTGCCGGTCATGCCATCGCCGGCGCCCCTCGGGTTTCGGGCATAGCCGACCAGACCAGGATGCCACCCAGGGCGGCAATCGAGGCGAGCACCAGGAAGGCGGTGTCATACCCGGCCCACACCACCAGCACGCCACCGAGAACCATACTCACCATGCTGCCAATCCCGTGCATCGTGCCCACCACGCCTTGCGCGGCGGCGAAGTGCCCGCTGCCGCGCGTCAGGTCGGCGACCACGATCGGGAAGAGCGCGCCGATTAGGCCCGCACCGACCCCATCGAGGAGCTGGATCCCAATCAGCCAGGCTCGCTCATCGGAGAGGGTATAGAGCGTCCCCCGCAGCACCAGGGCGACGAAGGCGGCCAGCAGCAGCGGCTTGCGTCCCCAGGCATCCACCCGCACCCCGACCAACGCCGCAACTGGTACCATGACCGCCTGTGCGACGATGGCGGAGGCCGCTGTGAGCGCGATGCCCTGACCGAGATTGCCCAGCGCCAGCTTCTGCGACACCAGCCCCAGCATGCAGGCATTAGCGAGGTGGAACAGGGCGCCACAAGCGGCAAAGACCAGCAGCGGCCGTGAGCTCAGCAGCACGCGCCAAGCGGATGGCCGGGCAGCAAGCGCCGCCTCGCCGGGCAACAATCCCCGGGCGACGGCGTGATCGATCGCGCCGGCAGGAACCGCCGCCGCAGCCGCCACGCTGGCGATTGCTGTGAAACCCATGGACCAAAACAGCACCGCGTTGCCGAAGAAGGGTGCGGTGAGCAGGATTGCTAGGCTGATCGCGCCGTCCCCGAGGTGGAACAGTGCCTCGTTCCGCCCAGCCCGTCGGGCGAAGCGTGCCGGGCCGACAATGCCGAGCGCGATCGCGGCAAGGGTCGGCCCGATTGTGACACCGGCCAGCGCCCCGACCAGTCCTGCGAGCGTTACTGACCAGAAATGGGGCGCGATCGGGATGACGAGACAGGTCGCCGTCACCACCACGACCGCGCCTGCGATCAGCGCCCGCTTGGCTTGCACCGCATCCACCAGCGCCCCGAGCGGCGCCTGCGACACCAGCCCGGTCAGCATCCCGATTGAGAGTGCCGCGCCGATGCTCGCCGGGTCCCAGCCGTGCTCTACCAGCAGATAAACGCCAAGATAGGCGCCGAGCCCATACCGGGCGTCGGAGACGAAGAAACTCAGGGCGTCCAGTGCACGTTCGGCACGCCGATTCTGCATGGAATGGCTCCGGAGCGGGGGACGGGCTCCCCAGCTAACTAGCGCAACCCTGCCTCGTTCCCGAGCCGTAGATCTCATCGCCCAGCACCCAGGCGCAGGGCAGGCCGGCATCGAGGGCGCGGCCGAGCATCCGCCTTGCCAGCGCCGGCTTGGTGGAGTGTTCAAAGTGCGGCCGGTCGCCTGGCCCGTGGCATCGCTATAGAAACAACACCGCCCGAGCTGGTATGAGCCGAGGCGGCGTACGTGTCGTCCCTCCGAGGTCCGACTGGTCGGTTCCCGCGCCGGAAGAACCGCGGCAGCCATTTCGGCCAAGGCGACCGCCGTACCTGGCATTCCGGCCTCGTTCTGTCCGCCCGCCCGGCTGCGCTACCGTCGCGCTGACGAGAGGTGTTAGCCTGGGCGCAACAAACAACGGAAGGGACATCCTTTGCTGCACCGCCGCGCGCTGCTTGCGGCACCCATACTCGCCGCTTTGCCCAGCATTGGCCACGTCGCGGTGGTAGCTGCCCAGCACGTCCCGGCACGGACCCTGCAGGAATTCGCCGCCTGGGCGAAGGCACGGCCCGACAGGATCAGCTTCGGCTCCTCCGGCGTCGGCACCACCATCCACCTCTCGGGCGCCTATCTGGCCGGCCGGGCGGGCTTCGAGGCGCAGCATGTCAGTTTCCGTGGCGGTGCCCAGACGATCCCATCGCTGCTCTCGGGTGACATCCAGTACGCGGTGGACAACCTCGCCTCCTATGTCGGGGTGATCCAGGAAGGCCGGATACGGGCACTGGCCGTGGCGCTGCCGCAGCGCTGGCCAGCATTGCCGGATGTGCCGACCATGACGGAGGCCGGCATACCGGGTTTCGAGGTCTCGCCCTGGCATCTATGGGCGGCGCCGCGCGGCACACCGCAGGCGGTGGTGGACCGGATCTCGGCCGAGGTGCGTGCCGCCTGGGCTGACCCGGCACTGCAACAGCGGGCGATAACAATGGGCGCCCGGCTGACCGGCTCCACGCCCGACGAATTGGCGGCACGCCTAGCCACGGAGAAGCCCATTTGGGCGGAAATGGTGAAGGTCAGCGGAGCGCAGCCAGAGTAGAGATAGAAACAGCAGCGTCAAAACGTCCCCAATATGTCTCCTGCTTCTTAAGCCGTGGTCCTGAGTGGCCTGTAATTCCTGAAGGAACGACACCATGCGCCCGAACCGCCTGCGCCAAAAGCTGAAAGCCGGGGAACCGACGATCGGCACGCATATCCTGTCCAGCTGGCCCACGCTTGTGGAACTGATTGGCGACGCCGAGAACTACGATTATGTCGAGTTCACTGCCGAGTACGCGCCGTTCACCATGCATGACCTCGATAATCTCGGCCGTGCGTTCGAGTTGAAGAACCTCGCCGGCATGATCAAGGTCGAGCAAAAGCAGTACGCGCATCAGGCGATGCGAGCGATCGGATCGGGCTTCCAGAGTGTGCTGTTCGCCGATATCCGAACAGTGGCCGATGCCGAGTTGTGCGTCGCCGCGGTGCGCGCTGAGACCCCCGGCACCGGCGGGCGGCTCGGTGTCGGCATGCGGCGCGATGTCGGCACCGTGCTGGAGGGCGGCTCGCCGGCCTATGTCGATGCACTGAATGAGGTGGTGATCGCCATCATGGTCGAGAAGCGCGAGTGTGTGGACGATCTGGAGGCGATCCTGTCGGTCCCGGGCATCGACATGGTGCAGTTTGGGTCATCCGACTACTCGATGAGCCTGGGGCTAACCGGGCAGCGATCACACCCGGACGTAGTGCAGGCGGAGCGCAAGACGATCGAAGTAGCGCTGAAAATGGGCAAGCACCCACGTGTGGAACTGGCGGACATCTCGGGTGCGAAGCCGTACCTGGAGATCGGGGTAAAGCACTTCTGCATTGGATGGGATGTGCGGATTCTGTACAACTGGTGGCGCACGAACGGGGCCGGTATGCGGGCTAAGCTGACGGGTGAGGCGGCGGTGACCCAAGCGCCCCAGCCGGTGAAGACCGGGGCTTATTGAGGCGCTGGACCCAAGTATCGGAAGCAAAATGAGGCCGTTGGCGGTCTGAATACGGTGGAAAGCCGCCTGTCTATTTCCGGCCAAAGCCTTCCTTCAGCTCCTGCCCAGCGGTGACCCTCTGAATATATGCCTGTGAACGAGGAGTCGCCGTCTCAAGCTCGACATGGAGCGACCGCTATTCGCTCCTTGTGGTCAGTCGAGACCGCAGATGGCTGAGGCATAGCCAGGCTCAACCGCTCGGCGCTGCGCGGCCCATACCAGTGTAAACGGGGTCAAGAGCCACGACAGATCCATGCCCTCTGACTGCCGCCCGTCGGTGATCGCTTCGACAATGTCCGGCGCCAGCAGCGCTAGAGCAGTTTTCGATCGGTCTGCATCGTAACCTGCGGCGGCGAAGTAGTT
>NZ_JCACHA010000966.1:0-6571 GCF_059503625.1 Skermanella sp. | reverse complement strand
CCACTGTTACTGCTGCTGCCGCTACTGCTTCCACCGCTGCTGCTGCCGCTATCACCGCTGCCGCTGCTTCCGCTGTTGCCGGACCCGCTGTTTGCGCCTCCACCGGAATTACCTGATCCGGCTGTGCCGGAACCGCCGGTGCTGTTTGCCGAGCTCGCCGAACTGGTTCCCGACCCGGGGGTTCCGGCTGTTCCGCTTCTATTGGCCGCTGTAACGGGCACTCTGTCACGACCGTCCGTCGCAGGAACGGTGACGGGAGGGGGCGGAACGACTTCTACATAGGTTTCGAATGGGTCGATGCACTTGCCCTGCTGCCGGGCAGCCTCGAGTTCCCGACCTTTGATCACCCAGCAATCCATGATCACCGTCTTTTCGCTGGCACAGGCCGAAATCCCTACGGCAGCAGGGATCACCAGCAAGATATGACGAAACGTCGGCTTCCAGATCTTCGACATGCTGCTGTTGAAGTGCATTATGATCATGGTCTCCAGGAAGGAAGCTCATTCAACGCAGGTTCAGGTTGTTGATATCAGGAGATACTTATAAGTCGAAATCCTGGCGATTTCTGCGATCGGCTACCGGTTACAATAATACAATAGACTTTGCCGCGGTGATTTAGGCTGGCGTACTGCCGATTCTCCGCGAATATTGCGCTTGAGTTACCTCGGCCCGGTCATGCGAAAACCTAAAGCGTGAGCACGGCGGCTCCGGTTATGGCGCCGGAGCGGAGTGCCGCCACGGCATCGTTCGCCTGGGCGAGATCGAAGGTCGTAACATGGGTTCGGACCGGGATGGTGGGCGCCAGGGTCAGGAACTCCTCGCCATCGCGTCGCGTCAGGTTCGCAACAGAGCGGATGACGCGCTCCCCCCACAGGATGTCGTAAGGGAAAGCCGGTATGTCGCTCATATGGATGCCGGCGCAAACGACTGTTCCACCCTTCGCCACGGCGCGGAGCGCCGCCGGAACGAGCGGGCCGGCCGGTGCGAAAATGATGGCGGCGTCGAGCAGGACAGGGGGCTGCTCGTCCGATCCTCCGGCCCAGCAGGCGCCGAGATCGGACGCCAACCGCTGGGCCGCCGTGTCGCCCGGCCGTGTGAAGGCATAGACGTCGCGACCCTGTCGGCGGGCGACCTGCGCTATGATGTGGGCTGCGGCGCCGAAACCGTACAGGCCGAGGCGTGCCGCGTCTCCCGCCATCCGCAGAGCGCGGTAGCCGATCAGGCCGGCGCACATCAAGGGGGCGGCTTCTTCGTCCCGGTACGATCCTGCAATGGGGAAGCAGAAGCGGGCGTCGGCCAAGGTCATTTCGGCATAGCCGCCGTCGATCTGATAGCCGGTATAGCGGGCGCTGTCGCACAGGTTCTCCCGCCCGGACAGGCACCAGGGACAGGCGCCGCAACTCCAGCCCAGCCACGGAACGCCGACGCGGTCGCCCGGAGCGAAACGTTCGACCGCCGAGCCCTTGGCCAGGACGGTTCCGATGATTTCATGGCCGGGGATCAGCGGCAGCTTGGGGTCGGGCAACTCGCCGTCGATCACGTGAAGGTCCGTGCGGCAAACGGCGCAGCTATGGACCCGTATGAGAAGCTGCTCGGGTCCCGGCGTCGGATCCGGCACCTCGGCGAGCGTCAGGAGCGTGCGGGGCTTGCTCAGGATCATCGCTTTCATCGGCATTCCTCCACCCGACACTCGTCATCCATCCTCCGGCAGTCGTCCGAGGCGGGACGTCATGGACCGCATCGTGCCGCGCCGACCGTCGGGGAGCTTTGATCCACATTAACCAGGATGCTCATCAGTTTCGACCTCGGTCACTTGATCTGGATCAACGTGGTTTTTCCGGTTTTGGCGAAATATGGTTACCAAAGATTAAGCATATGGCCTGTGGGAGGGCTGAGATGGTTGCTCATATCGTCTACGTCGTCGATCGGCGGGAAACTCACTGGACCATCTCCGGCTGCGGCGACAGCGGATGCGGATGGTTCCCGACGCGGAAGGAAGCACTCAAATCCGCGCTGTGGGATGCGGCCCGGGTCCGGCGCCTGGGCCATGACGTCGACGTGCTGGTCAGGCGCAGGAACGGTACCGTCCGCGCCATCCCTGCCCGCGCCAATGCGGAAGCTTAAATAACTTTAGTGCGCAATGGCTCCGAAATTCGGACTAATGCGTCCGTTGCATGGTAACACCTATCAGGTTATGCCAAGATGAAAGACTGGAAGCTGGCAGACTAGCTTCCACGCCTGTCCGAGTTTCATCTTGTAGGTGGAATTTCGGCAACCGATAAACACCTAGGGCCGCAGTCTTCCCTCAGCCGATTGATTTGATCTTGGATCGGCTAGGAATGTTGCGGCATCTGGATAAGTAAGGAGGAGACGCAATGTTCTGGAAAAAGAATAATAAAAACGCAAATACACCCCCGGCGAGCAAGGCACCGAGCTACAGTTCTGTCAAGATCCACCCCTCGGTCGACCAGGGTGTCGTCGCCGGTGCGCCGAATTTTGCCGGCGGGACGTTGCATTGCAAATGCGCCAGCAACCCTGTCGAGGTGAAGATCACGGGCAACTCCGCCCATAACCATGTCTGCGGCTGCACCAAATGCTGGAAGCCGGCGGGAGCGTTGTTCTCCATGGTCGCCGTGGTGCCGCGTGATAACCTGAAGGTGACGGCAAACGCCGATAAGCTTCAGGTGGTCGATACGTCGGCCGCGATCCAACGGTATGCCTGCAAGGAGTGCGGCGTGCACATGTACGGCAGGATCGAAAACACGAGCCATCCTTTCTACGGCTTGGATTTCATCCATACCGAACTGTCCGACCAGAAAGGCTGGAGCGCTCCGGAATTCGCGGCTTTCGTGTCGTCGGTCATCGAATCGGGCGCCAAGCCCGAGCAGATGGGTGCGGTGCGCGGCCGGCTGAAGGAGCTGGGCCTTGAGCCCTATGACGCTCTTTCTCCGCCGCTGATGGACCTGATCGCGACCCATGTCGCAAAGAGCAAAGGCGTTCTGGCGGCCTGAGGACAGGCAGAACGACCAGATCCAAGCAAGGAGGCCGGGCAAGGAGGCCGGGGCGGGGGTGAAGATGCTTTCTCCCGCCCCGGCGCCGTGTCCGGATCTACTTCGCTCCGGTTTATTTTTCAGCGGCGATCGCGTTGAGCAGATCCATCCCGTATTTGTCGGCAAAGGACTTGCGCAAGGGTTCCTCTACGACCTGACGGAACTTCGTGGTGTCGATCTCCTCGATCACTTCCATGCCGGCCGTCTTGAGCCCGGTGATGATCTCGGCAATCTGCTTTGCGTTGAGATCGCGCTGGTAGGTCGCCGTTTCGCGCGCCGCCTCAACGAGGATCGTCTGGTATTCCGGCGGCAGCTTGTCGAACTTGGGCTTGTTCATCACGAGGATGAGGGGCGAATAGGCATGGTGGGTGAGGGTCAGATACTTCTGGACCTCGTAGAACTTGGCCGCCCACAACACCGGTAGCGGGTGTTCCTGCGCATCGATGGCGCCGGTCTCGAGAGCAGGGTAGAGTTCCGCATAGGCCATCGGCACCGGGTTGGCGCCCAGGAGCTGGAACGCCTGGATGTGGAAGGGGTTCGGGGTGGTCCGGATCTTCAGGCCCTTGATGTCCTCGTGCGAGCGGATCGGGTGCCTGTTGTTGGTCATCTCGCGCCAGCCGTTCTCCAGGAACGCGAGCCCCTGGATGCCATGCGGGGCCAGCTTGTCGAGCAGACCCTGGCCGACCTTGCCGTCGAGAACGTGGTAGGCGTGTTCGGCATCGCGGAACAGGAACGGCAATTCCAGCACCGTCGTCTCCCCCACGACGCCGTTGAAGGTGGTCGACCCCGACTGAATGATCTCGATGCTTCCGCCCCGCAGCAGGTTGAGCGCCTGCTGGGCGGGGCCTAGCCCGCTGTTCGGAAAGATGCTGATCTCGATGTTGCCGTCGGTCCGCTCCTTGACCAGCTTGGCGAACCGGGTCGCAGCAAGATGCTGGGTGGAATCTACCGCGACCTCGTGGGCCAGCTTGAACTTGTACTCGGCGCCGAATGCCGTGCCGGCAGCCAGCATGGCCATGGAGCCGATCATCAATGCCAGAAACTTCAACCTTCTTCCTCCCTGTCGATATGCCCGCCTGTTGCCGGCCGGCTTTGGTGATTTCACGTATGATGGAAACGGTAAATTGCCTACCTTCGGATCGGTTCAGGCGGCGGTCAAGACCACCTTGACGCTCTGCGAGCGGTCGAGGGCGAGCAGGAAGGCGGCGGGCGCGTCGCTGAGCGGGCGTTCCGCCGTGACCAGCTTCATCACGTCGACCTTGCCCGACACGATCAGGGAGACGGCTTCCTCGTATTCCCTGCCGAAACGGAAGGTGCCCTTGAGGTCCAGTTCCTTCGCCATGACGGCGTTGGCGGGCACCGGCATCGCCCCGCCGGGCAGGTTGCCGATCTGGACCACGGTGCCGCCGCGCCGGACCGCGCCGATGGCCGACGCCAGTCCGGCGGCGGTGCCGGAGACTTCGAACGCGACTTCGTAGCCGCGTTCGGCCGCCAGTGCCTTGAGCCGGTCGTCCCCGCCGGAGATATCGACGACGCTGTCGGCGCCCAGGCGCTCGGCGAAGGCGAGCGGGGCCGGCGCCACGTCGACGACAGCGACTTCCGAGGCGCCGGCAAGGCGGGCCGCCAGCATGGTCAGCAGGCCGATCGGGCCGGCTCCGAAGATGATCGCCTTACGGCCTTCGATGGCTCCGGCGCGGGCGACGGCGTGCAGGCAGACCGCCAGCGGTTCGGCCAGGGCGGCGGCAGACCAGGACAGCTCTTTGGGGACCTTGATGCACTGGGCGGAGGTCGCATCGAACAGGGAGGCGAAGCCGCCCTGCATGTGCGGCGTCTTGGACGCCGACCCCATGAAGTAGATGTTCTCGCACAGGTTCTCGCGGCCTTCGCGGCAGCGGGTGCAGTGGCCGCACCAGCGCGACGGGTTGACCGCGACATGGTCGCCGACGCCGAGGCCGGTGACGCCGGAGCCCAGTTCGACGATCTCGCCGGCGACTTCGTGGCCCAGCACCAAGGGGGAGGTCACGACGAAGTCGCCCGTGCGGGCATGCCGGAAGTAGTGCATGTCGGAGCCGCAGATGCCGCCGGCGCCGAAGCGGATGCGGACCATTCCGGGTTCCAGGGAACCCAGCGGACGTTCGACCATCCGCAGGTCCTCCGCGCCGAAGAGCGTCGCCGCGAGTGCCGTATCGGTCATCGGATCATTCCCATGGTTTGAGGAAGCCACAAGGTCAGGATGGGGACGAAGGTGATCAGGATCAGGGCCACGAACAGCGGGATCAGCCAGGGCAGGATCGCCATCGTGGTGCGCTCGACCGACAGCTTGGCGATGCGGGACAGGACGAACAGGACCATTCCCAGCGGCGGGTGCAGCAGGCCGATCATCAGGTTGAGCGTGATGATGACGCCGAAATGGACCGGATCGATGTCGAACTTCAGGACGATCGGCAGCAGGATCGGGACCAGGATGGTGATCGCCGCGATGGTGTCTAGGAAGCAGCCGACGAACAGGACCAGCAGGTTGACCAGGATCAGGAAGACCCACTTGTTGTCGGTGATGCCCAGGATCAGGTCCGACAGGGCCTGCGCCGCCTGACCGACGGTCAGCAGCCATGCGAAGATCGAGGCCGCCGTGACGATGAACAGCACGGACGCCGTCGTCTCGATCGTGTCGAACGCCGCCTTGGCGAGCGTGCGCATGGTCATGGAGCGGTAGCGGACCAGTCCCAGGAACAGCGACCACATCACGGCGGCGACAGCCGCTTCGGTCGGGGTGAACCAGCCCATCGTCATGCCGCCGATCAGGATGATCGGGGTCATCAGCGCCATCACGGCGGACCAGTCGTAGTACCAGTCGAGTGCTATCAGGACGGCGAAGGAGATCGCCAAGGCCACGTTGAGCGACAATCCGGTCCAGACCAGGGCGTAGACGATCAGCGGGAAGCCCAGGACGATGCCGACTTCCATCGACGCCTCGGCGATCCGCTTCCACTCGAACCCGGTATCGGAGCCCCAGCCGCGCTTGTAGGCGATCAGCGCCACGGTGCCCATCATCAGCACGGTCATGACGAGGCCGGGCAGGATGCCGGCCAGGAACAGCGCTCCGATCGAGACGTTGGCCATCATGCCGTAGATGACGAAAGGCAGCGACGGCGGGAAGATCGGACCGAGAGTGGCGGAGGCGGCGGTGACGCCGACGGCGGCTTCGACCGGATAGCCATGGTCCTTCATGGCCTTGATCTCGATCGTCCCGATGCCGGCGGCATCGGCCAGCGCCGTTCCGGACATGCCGGAGAAGATCACCGAGCCGATGATGTTGACCTGCGCCAGCCCGCCCTTCATCCAGCCGACCAGGGCCACGGCGAAGGTGTAGATGCGGCCGGTGACGCCGGCGATATTCATCAGGTTGCCGGCCAGGATGAAGAACGGCACGGCGAGGAGAGGAAAGCTTTCGACGCCCGCGATCATGCGCTGGGCCAGGATCACGTCGGGCGCCACGTCGTAGACCAGCAGGTAGAGCAGCG
>NZ_JCACHA010000965.1:0-6611 GCF_059503625.1 Skermanella sp. | reverse complement strand
TCCATATCGCGTCGGTGCTGAACTGGGAGCGTCTTGTGGCGCTCACGTCCCGTCAGTAAGCAGTCCGAAGGGCAGGGAACGCTGAGCGGGTAACCGCTTAGCGCTGGGCGAAAGCCTTTTCGATCACGAAGGTGCCGGGCTTGTTGTTGGCGCCCATCTCGAAACCCTGGTCTTCCATATACTTGGTCAATTCGGCCGTCATGTGGGGATTGCCGCAGATCATGACGCGGTCGTCAGCCGTGTTGAGCGGCTCCAGCCCCAGGTCGGCGAATACCTTGCCGGACCGGATCAGGTCGGTGATGCGGCCCTCGTTCCGGAACGGCTCGCGGGTCACGGTCGGATAGTAGATGAGCTTTTCAGCCGCCAACTCGCCGATGTACTCGTTCGCCTTCAGGTCCTCCAGCGCCTTTTCACCGCATACCAGTTCGTTCTTGTTGCGAACGGTATGGGTCAGGATGACGCGGTCGAACCGCTCATAGACGGTCGGGTCCTTGATGATCGACAGGAACGGCGCCAAGCCCGTACCGGTGGACAGCAGCCACAGGTTCTTGCCCGGTTCCAGGTTGTGGAGCAGCAAAGTCCCGGTAGCCTTCCGATTGACGAGGATCGTGTCGCCCGGCTTGACGTGCTGGAGCCGGCTGGTCAGAGGGCCGTTCGGCACCTTGATCGACAGGAATTCCAATTGCTCGTCATAGGGAGCGCTGACCACGCTGTAGGCGCGCAGCAGCGGACGACCGTCCACTTCCAGGCCCATCATGGCGAACTCGCCGCTGTCGAAGCGGAAGCCGGGGTCGCGGGTCGTCTTCAGGGTGAACAGGTTTTCGGTCCAGTGATGGACTTCGAGAACCGTCTCTCTCAGGATGTTGGACATTGCGTCTTATCTGGCTGTCACCGGGTCGAACAGCCCACATATATGTACAATGACAGCGAAACGCACAACAAAAATTACCGCGACCCCCTGACGCAGGTGGCCGGTGAATGACATGGCTGATATGTAATTATCACGCTACCACCGTAGAATCAGTCCAGTCCAGCTTTTTTGTCTCGATGTGACAGGCGCCGATACTATCGGAAACGCCGCCCACATCGGGCGTAAATCCGATGCGCGCGGTCTTCCTTATGGCAGCCAGTTGTTTCAAATACAAAAATAGCTCTATAGGGAGTGCGAGATGTTGCGAAACCAGGAATTGGTGTCCACAAGTCTTTAATTCAATTGCTTGTTTTAGGGGCGTTCCATTGAAATTGACTTATCTGAGGGGGCCTGAACTGTGAGTGACAGCATGATGCTCGTCCGCGATTACGGTGAGGCGATGGAAGATGCGCCTGTCGCGGTCGAACTCCTGCCGATCGACGGTTCAATCAACCAGGACAACGCTTGGCTCGAAGATGCCTGGAAAGATCTGGAAACCAGGGCGGATGGATCGTTCTTTCTGTCATGGCACTGGATCGGTCCCTGGCTGAAGCATTTGCCGGCGGGCGCCAAGGCCCATGCGATGGTGGTTCGGCGGAACGACCGGATCGTCGGTCTGGCCATCCTGTGCCGCCGCGCGATCAGGCGCTACGGCATCCTGCCGATGCCGTCCTGGCTGCTCCACGAAACCGGCGACCCGGTGTTCGACGGCCTCACCATCGAGTACAACGGCATCCTCGTGGACCGTGCCTGCGCCGACCGGACCATAGCGGAGAGCCTGCTGTGGATGGCACGCAAGCTGCCGGGATGCGCCGCACTGGTCCTGGCTGGACTGGGCGCGCGGGAGGAAGTGCTGGCGCGCGGCGTGGCATCCTCGCTCGGTCACAGGCTTCAAGTGCGCAGGGCCGACGCGGCGCGGCTGGTCGATCTGGAACTTGTCCGCCGGAGCGGCGGTACCTATCGCGCCGGCCTTGGCCGCAGCACGCGCGCCGCCGTCAGTCGAGCGGTCCGGCTCTATGAAGCGCGGGGCGGCATCGAGTACCGCGTCGCCAAGGATGCCGATGAGGCGCTGCAGTTCTTCGATGGGCTCGAGCGGCTGCACCGGGCCGCGTGGGAGGCTAGAGGGAAGACCGGTTCCTTCGCCAATCCCGCTTTCGGCCCGTTGCACCGCGACCTTATTCGCCGGGGCATGGATGCCGGTGTCGTGCGTCTCTGCCGTCTTTCGGCCGGAGGACAGGATTTCGGTTATCTCTACAACTTCGTCTGGCGCGGCCGCGTCTTGAACTATCAGAGCGGCTTCGCCTACGAGGACGACAACCGCATCAAACCGGGGCTGGTCAGCCACGTCCTTGCGATAGAGGACGCGCTCGCGCGCGGCGAGGAATGCTACGATTTCATGGCGGGCGGGGCAGGGCACAAGGCCCATTTGTCGAACGCCCAGACATCGATGAACTGGATCACCCTGTCGCCCGACCGGTTGTCCAGCCGGCTGGAGGACAAGCTGCACCGGATCGAACTGGCTCTCAGGCGTTGGCGGCGGCGGATGAAGGGCTTGGAGCAGCGGCCGACACCCTAGCGCCGGTCCTCACCCGACGATCGCCTTGTAGACGCGCCGCAGCGGCGTCCTTATCGGCTCGGGCAGGCGCGAGAAGCGGGGAGCCAGCCCGGCCTTGCGCGTTTTCGCCAGTGCCTTGGATGCATCGTAGCGGACGCGCCGCAGGCCGATCGTCCCGGCATCGGGGTCGAGCACCAGATAGCTGGGACGCCGGTCCGATGTACGGGGCTGACCGACCGTACCGGGATTGACGAGATAGAACGAATCGTCCCGGAGCGCCACCGTCCGGTCTTCATGCGCGGTCACTGCGCCGTCGCACATCTCGTAGATGCCGATCCGATGGGTATGGCCGAAGGCGCAGATCCGGACACCCGTGGGATGGGCGGCAAGAGCCTGGAAGCTCAGGAGCCGCTTCTCATCCGTGTTCAGCCTGACCAGCTCGCACCCCACATCCGGATGAAGGGCGCCGTGGACGGCAACCAGCCTGTCCTCGATCACCGTCTTCAACGGCAGCGCAGCCAGCCAATCCAACTCGTCCGGTGTCAGGCGGGCACGTGTCCAATCCACGGCGCGCGCCGCCAGTGGATTGAAGCCTTCCGTGGTGATTTGGCCGGTGACCGCGCGGTCGTGGTTGCCTGCGATGCAGACGGCCTCCGCGTCGCGCAGCCTGCTGATGCATTCGGACGGATCGGCATTGTATCCGACGATGTCGCCCAGGCAGACGACGGTGCCGATCCGCTCCTGGCGGATTTCCGCAAGCACCGCCTCCAGCGCTTCCAGGTTGGCGTGGATGTCCGAGATTACGGCGATCATCGGGCGCGTGCCGGCAGAACGCGCGCCAGAGTGTTGCGCAGGAAGGGCATGGGGTCGTCCCAGGCGATCGACTTGGCCTCGCACCGGATCATCCAGGGCCACCACCGGGACATCGGCATGCCGTATTCGCGGGCCGCCTGACGATCGCGGGTGATGTTGCACCAGGATGCTCCGGCTTTCGCCTTGACCGGGGCCGGTCTCGGCAAACCGGTCAGGTCGCCATGGACCAGCGCCGGCAGGTTGACCCCGGCGACGGCGCCGACATAGTGCCACAGATTGTAGCGTGGATTGACTTCCAGCAGATGAAGGCTGCCGTCGGGGGCGCGCTTGAAGTCGAACTTCGCGACGCCGCTGAAGTTGAGCCTGGCAACCAGTTCCCGCCCCAGTTCTACGACATCCGGCGCATCGGTGATCGTCAGCGCCGTGCTGTGGCCAAGGTCCCGGGGGAATGTACGGATCTTGCGCCCGCTGTATTCGCCGACCACGGTGCCCTGCTGATCGACGTAGCAATGGTAGCTTTCGATCTTCGTTTCCGGGCCGGGGACCATCTCCTGCGCCAACAGGTCCATGCGTCCGGCGACCAAGTGAGGCCAGATCCTCGAGAGAGCCTCCCGGTCCTGGACCTCCAGCGCCTTACCTTCGCCGCCGACATTGACCCAGGCGATGAACCGCGTAAGCGGCTTGATCACGATCGGGAAGCGGAGATCGAGGTCCGGCGGCGAGGCCGGAGGCGTTCCCGTCGCAAGATCGATCCGGCGGGTTCGCGGCACCGGCAGGTCCAGGCGTTCCGCCAGCATCTGGAAGCGCGCCTTGTCGACAAGGTCCTCCACCAAAGTCGCTTCGGGTACGACGAACCGGAACGCTTTCGACAGCCGCTCCCGCTGCCGGGAAACCATCAGCAACTGGGCATCCTGCTGATAATAGAGGACGGGCGGTTCAGACTGAGTCGCGGCGAACCGCATCAGCATGTCGATCAGCGGCTCGCCGCCGTTCTCGAAATCCTCCCAGAACATCGCCTGTGTCGTATAGCGGGAATGCAGGACCGGATCGCCGGGCTGGGTGACCACGGCGCAGCCGATGCCGCCCATTCCCAGCGCCCGCACCATGTTCATATCGCCCATGACACAGGCAAGGACTGGCTTGCTGGGTTTTTTGCTCATTCGATTCGGGCCACATGTTCCTTGGATTCGGGGACGGTTCAGGAAAAGCTTCAGGCCGGCTGGGCTATCGCGACTCCGAACACGAGAAGCGTCGAGATGGCGTTGAAGCATCCATGCACCAGCATTCCCGGCAGGATCGATCCGCTCCGTTCATAAGTCCACGCCAGCGTCAGCCCGACCAGGAATGTTCCCGGCAGCAGTACAAGACTGCCATGGAGTGCCGCGAAGGCGGCGGCGCTGATCCCGGCGGCGACGATTGGAGCCGAATGTTTCCGGAGCCAGCCATAGAGGACGCTGCGCAGGGTCAGCTCCTCCACCACCGGAGCCACGATGGCGGTCGCGACGAACATCCCGGCCATCGCTCCCCAGTCGGTCGGGTCCGGCATGATCAGTGGGATCTGAGGATTCTCGAACGGCTTCCCCATCCATAGCGAAATCAGCACGTTGGTCAGGATGACGACGATCTGGAGGAAGATCGCGATGGGCACAACCCGCCGGTACCAGGAGGCCGATGCCGGCACGAAACCCAGCTGTCGCAGCGTCGTGCCGCGATAAACCATCGCGACCAGCCAGACGATCGCCAGCAGGACGGCGTTCTGGCCGATCAGAAGGGCGACCACCGTCGCCGTCGTGACCTCGCGCGGGCTAATCAGCAACCGGAATGCCATCAATGCGCCGACCGCGAGGGCGACGATCAGGATCAGGTCGACCAGACGAAGCGGCAGGCGCGCTCCGGGACCTTCGGACCTGTCCGGGCGTCCCGTCTGCGGCGTCAGGGGAATGGTTTCGGTCATCAACGCTCCAACGGCTGCTTGTTCGGCTTTGTTCCGGGCGGCTTCATGCCGATACCAGCCACTCTATCGATTTTAGAGCGAGAGGCGGATCGGCATATCCGCGCCTTCTCGGTTTGTTCGAAATTCAATTTTCAGATTATATAGTCATTGAAAAATCCATTTCTCGCGTTTAACGTCGCGGCAGCTCGCCGGAGATGCCAGCCGTCGAAGACATCAATCGTCGAAGAAACCAGAAACCGAAACTTCCAGAAACCAAGAGGGACGCCATGACACCTGACCAGCAGAACAAGATCCGCGCCTATGTCGACCAGCAGCATGCGACCCAGGTCGAGTTCCTGGCGGAACTGGTCAAGGTGCCCTCGGACAACCCTCCCGGCGATTGCGCCCCCCATGCCCGCCGCTCGGCCGAACTGCTCGAAAAGCTGGGCTTCACGGTCGAACGTCACGATGTTCCGGATGATCTGGTCAAGGCCAACGGCATGATCAGCGCCACCAACCTGGTGATCCGCCGCAAGTTCGGCCCCGGTCCCGTCGTGGCGCTGAACGCGCATGGCGATGTCGTGCCGCCGGGCGAAGGGTGGTCGTCCGATCCGTACGGCGCGGAGATCCGCGACGGCGTGATGTACGGCCGGGGTGTCGCGGTCTCGAAGTCGGACTTCGCGACCTATGCCTTCGCGCTGAAGGCTCTAGAGGAGAGCGGCCTGCCGCTGGGCGGCACGGTCGAGCTTCACCTGACCTACGACGAGGAAGCCGGCGGTCAGATCGGACCGGGCTGGCTGCTGGAGCAGGGGATCAGCAAGCCCGACCTCGCGATCAGTGCCGGCTTCTCATACAACATCGTCGTTGCGCACAACGGCTGCCAGCATCTGGAAGTGCGGATCGAAGGACGCTCCGCGCATGCCGCCCGGCCGGATACCGGCGTCGATGCCTTGCGCGCCGCCAACAAGCTGCTGACCGCGCTCTACGCCCTGAACGATACGGAATTCAAGGCGATCAAGTCGAAGGTCGAAGGCATCGATCACCCGTCGCTGGTGGTCGGACTGATCAGCGGCGGCATCAACACCAACGTCGTGCCGGACGTCGTCACGCTACGCATCGACCGCCGCATGGTGCCCGAAGAGAACCCGGAACAGGTCGAACGCGACATGTTCGGCTTCATCGAAAAGGCCTGTTCCGAGATGCCGGGCATCAGGGTGAACATCCGCCGAATCCTGCTGGCGCGCCCCCTGATGCCGCTGGCCGGCTCCGAGAAGATGGTGCAGATCATCCAGCGCTACGGCAGGGAGATCATGGGGGAGGAGGTTCCTGCCAACGGCGTACCGCTCTACACCGACGCACGCCTGTACAGCGCCGCCGGCATTCCGACCATCCTTTACGGC
>NZ_JCACHA010000964.1:0-6636 GCF_059503625.1 Skermanella sp. | reverse complement strand
CGACCGTTCCGACGCAGGGCGGACCGGCGGCGAAGTGGTCGGCTTCTCCGAAGCGCTCGCCGGGACCTGCCGGCGGCAGGTGGATCTTGTGTGCGACCGGTTCGACGGTGCCGCCGGGTCTCGCCAGCAGCGCCGCGTTGAACGGCTTGCCGCCATCGACGCCGGCAAGCGCCATCCCGAACACGATCGGAATGCCCAGCCGGGACGACAGATCGGCCGCCCAGCGGGCGGTCGGGCCGTCGAGCGGCTCGGCCAGATGCGCCCATCCGGCGGGGTCTTCGCCTGCCACATACGGCAGAGCGAACAGTTCCGGCAGGACCGCGAGCCCCGCCCCTGCCCTCGCCAGCGCTTCGACGGCGGCCTCCGCCGCGTCTCGGGCGCAGGCGGTCCCGTTGCCGGCCGGCCCTGTCGAGGCCGCGCCGACGCGAAAGATGGTTGTCATGTCAGGGTCCGGAGCCTAGAGCGCTTCC
This sequence comes from Skermanella sp., assembly GCF_059503625.1. NCBI lineage: Bacteria > Pseudomonadati > Pseudomonadota > Alphaproteobacteria > Rhodospirillales > Azospirillaceae > Skermanella > Skermanella sp. The sequence goes on along the minus strand of NZ_JCACHA010000964.1, from coordinate 6,166 downwards.
TGTTCCGCGAAAGCCCGGTCCACCTCGTCGGCCAGCAACTCGGTGAAGAGGTCGCGGTACTCGTGGTAACGCTGGTCCCGGCTGGGCCTGGGTCTCGGCAGGTCGATCGGCACGATGGTCTTCACCTGCCCCGGCCTAGCGGTGAAGACGACGACCCGGTCGGCCAGCGCTATCGCCTCGTCGATGGAATGCGTGACCAGGATGATCGAAGCACCACTGTCGCGCCAGATCTGGAGCAGGAAGTCCTGCATCTTGGACCGGGTCTGGACGTCCAGCGCCGCGAACGGCTCGTCCATCATCAGCACCTTGGGCCGCATGGCGAGTGCGCGAGCGCAGGCCGCCCGCTGGCGCATGCCGCCGGACAACTCGTCCGGCTTCTTCTCCAGCATGTCGCCGAGCCCGACCGAACGCAGCATCTCGACCGCGATGGCCCGCCGCTCGGTCGCCGGAACGCCGCGTACGGACAGGCCGAAGGCGACGTTGTCGACGATGGTCAGCCACGGGAACAGCGAGGCTTCCTGGAAGATCAGGCCGCGCTCCGCCGAAGGCTGGGTGACGGCGACGCCGTCCTGCTCGATCGTGCCGGAGGAAACGCCCTCCAGTCCCGCGATCATGTAGAGCAGCGTGGACTTGCCGCAGCCCGACGGCCCCAGCAGCACCACGAACTCGCCGGGCAGGATGTCGAGGCTGAGGTTGCGGAGGGCATGGACGGCGGGCCGTCCTTCCGGCGTCCAGGTCTTGGCGACGTTGCGGATCGCGATGGCGGGTTCGGTCATCTCCTGCCTCCCTGGTTCGGTGCTACCCACCACAGCATGCGGCTCTGGACGTAGCGCAGCGCCCAATCGAAGGTGAAGCCGAGCACGCCGATGATGGCCATGGTGAAGAAGACGAGCTTGGCGTTGAAGGTCGCCCGCGCCATGCTGGTGATCTGCCCAAGTCCGGTGCCCACTCCCACCGCTTCGGCGATCAGCACGACCATCCAGGCGGCGAACAGGTTGAGCCGCAGGGTCATGAACAGGCTGGGCAGGATGGCGGGAAGGATCACGCGCCAGAACGTCTGCGCCTCGCTCGCCCCCATGATGCGGGCGACGTGCAGGTAGTTCTTCGGCACGCTCTCGAACTGGGAGACGGTGGACAGCACGATCGCGAAGAAGACGGTGATGAACACCAGGAAGATCGCCGGGACGTCGCCGATGCCGAACACGAAGATCGCGACCGGCAGCCACGCCACGGGGGAGATCGGGGCCAGCAGGAGGATGGTCGGCAGAAGCAGGTTGCGGACGATCCGCACGTAATGGACCACGGCCCCGACCGCGACGCCCAGCACGAAGCCCAGCGTCAGCCCCAGAACGACGCGGGTCGTCGTCCACAGGATGGTCATCAGCAGCCCGGTCAGCCCGTTGCCGGTGCCCCGGCTGCCGATCACGTTCTTCTGGGCGAAGAACCCCAATGTCGCCGGTATGTCCTGGAGGAACAGGTGGGGCGGCGGCAGGAGCAGCGGGTTGGCCCAGCCGACCGCCCACAGGATTTCCCAGATGGCAGTGAACAGTCCGATGGACGCGATGCTCCACCCGATCGACGCTCCGTACCGGCGAAGCTTCGGCGGGATGGAAGGCCGCGCGGATGCGCGGTCCCCCCGTTCAGCCACGGTCCCGATTCCGGTCTTCGTGGTCATTGTCATTGTGTTCTCTCTGACTCAGGAACTGGCTCAAGAACTGGCTTGTCGCTCAGGCAGCCGACTTCAGGTGCAGCGAGCTGTAGAGCGTGCCGTTCTCGGCGATCACCTGGTTGAGCAGGCTCCAGTCGAACGCGCCGGCATCCGGCAGCTTCTGGATGTAGCCCAGCTCCTTCATGGAGACGCCGCGGTCGATGATGAACTGCGTCTGGTCGCGCTGGTCGACCACGATCGGCTGCTTGGCCGAGGCGTCCATCGCCGCTTCCATCGAGGTCTTGTAGTAGCTGCCGACCGTGTCGTTGAGGGCGGCCTGCTTGTCGGACTCGGCCTGGGACTGCGCCACCATCAGCGCCTTGATGACCGCCTTGACCGCCGCCGGGTTGCTTTCCAGCAGCGGGATGCGGGCGGCGAGCACGCAGTCGGAATAGCCCTTGCCGTAAAGATCGGTGCCATCCGACAGGATGGTGGCGCCGGGGCGCCCCTGGACGCACTGGGTCGCATAGGGCTCGATGTGGCAGATGGCGTCCACCGCCCCGGCGATGAAGGCCTGCGCCAGTTCCGGCGAGGTGTTGAGGTAACGGACATCGACGTCCTGGAAGGTCATGCCGGCCTTCTTCAGGTAATCGTAGGGCAGCACTTCGAGCGTGTCGGCCTGGAAGGTGCCGAAGGTCTTGCCCTTCAGGTCAGCTGCCGACTTGATGCCTTCCTTAGCCACGATGATGCAGCCCTGGACGCCGCCGCCGGCCACGATCCGGACGGGAGCGCCGGCGTCGTACAGGGTCATGAAGTTGGAATAGGGGATCATCGAGATATCGACCAGCCCGGCGCCGAACATGGTCGTGATCTCGGTATTGGACGGGGTGACGACGAACTCCAGATCGACGCCGTCGGCCTTGGTCAGCTCCCGCTCCTTGGCGAGGAAGATGCCCATGTTGCAGAAACCCGACCCGTGGGTCGCCTTGACCGTCGTCGCGGCCAGGGCAGCCGTCGGGCTGAGGAGCGCCGCCAGATGTGAGGGGATCGCCACCGTGGCCGCCGCGCCGGCAGCCGTCGTCTTCAGGAAATTCCGCCGGGAGAATTGCTGGTAGAAGGTACCGTCACGATCGCACATGGTCCACTCCAGTCCATTGAAAGACCGCATGGATCACGTGAAAAACCCAGCTTGGCAGCCGGCCGCTTGCGTGGCCGCTGGTCAACCAATGTCAAATGGCCGCGCCGGGCATTGCACGATTTCCATACAATGGGCACGCCAACCCATGAGAGCTTGAGAGCGCTCTGCGCTTGATGAGCTTACTAAGCAATGGCTGTGCCAACGGAGCATGTCGGTGAGCTGGCGGCTAAGCGGCGGAACAATAGAGCATGACCGAAAAATCATGCTCAGATCGCAGGCATTTGCTCAGCATTTTTGCATATGTTGGTATGTCTTGAGATGCAGTCGCTTGACTGGCGCGGTCCGGTACACAACCCGGATCAGCGGCTCTCGATCAGGGCCTTCACCTTGGCCAGCAGGACGTCCATCGCTACCGGCTTGCCGATAAGGTCGCCGCTGTATCCGGGCGATCCGTCCTTTGCCGGCTTGTCATGGACATAGCCGGTCAGGAAGAGGACCTTCAGCCCCGGGCGGAGCGTCCGCGCCATTTCCGCGAGCTGACGCCCGTTGATTCCGGGAAGCCCGACATCCGTCACCAGCAGATCGACAGGGATGGAGCTTTCGAGGATCCGGAGAGCCGTTTGCCCTTCCGCAGCTTCGTGCACGGTATAGCCGTGCTCCTCCAGTGTCTCGACCATGACCATGGAGACGAGCAGTTCGTCCTCGACGATCAGGATGCTTCCCTGCCCACCCGACACCGGGTGGATTTGCGGCTGGGCTTCCGGCTCTTGTCCGGGAACGGGATCGACACCGTTTTCGATCGCGGCGCGATGGCGCGGCAGGTAGAGCTTGACGCTGGTTCCCCTGCCCTGTTCGCTCTCGATGCGGGCGGTCCCGCCGGACTGACGCGCGAAGCCGTAGAGCTGGCTCAGTCCCAGCCCCGTTCCCTGCCCCAGCGGCTTGGTCGTGAAGAACGGTTCGAAGGCCCGCTCCAGCACGCCGGGCATCATGCCGGACCCGGTATCGCTCACCGCCAGCATCGCGTATTCGCCCGGCTCCACCCCAGCTTCCAAGGCAGGGCTCGTGTGGTCGAGGCGGATATTGCAGCTCTCGATGATCAGGCGCCCGCCATCCGGCATGGCGTCGCGGGCGTTGATCGCGAGGTTGAGCAGCGCGTTCTCCACCTGACTGGTATCCGCCCAGGTAAGCCACAGCCGGTCCGCCAAGTTCGTTTCGACCTGGACCGTTTCTCCCACCGAGCGCTGAACCAGGTCGCGCATCCCCAGGACGAGTTCGTTGAGATCGAGAACTTTCGGGGCAAGTGGCTGGCGCCGGGAGAAGGCAAGCAGGCGCTGGGTTAGCATTGCCGCCTTCTCCACCGACAGGCGGGCGGCGCTGCTGAACTTGGCAACGTCGGTGCGCCCTGCCTCCAGCCGGCGCTCGACCACCTCCAGGCTGCCGCCGATCGCCTGAAGCAGGTTGTTGAAGTCGTGGGCCACCCCACCGGTAAGCTGGCCAAGGGCTTCCATCTTCTGGGCCTGACGAAGCTGCTCTTCCGTTGCGCGCAACGCTTCGGCGGCTGTCCTTTCCGCCGTGACGTCACGTCCGACGCCGTGAAACCGCATGCCATCCGGATCGGGGGAAAGCACCCAGGCAACCCATCGCCATGAGCCGTCGGCGGCCAGTATCCGGTCCTCGAACCGGACGGACCGGCGATGGGTCCTCAATTCCTCAAGGCACGCCGTCACCTTGCCGAGATCGTCGGGATGGATCACGTCGGTGTAGCGCATCGTGAGAAGCGCCGTCTCGTCATAACCCAGCAGCCGCGACCAGGATGGACTGACCCGGATCCGGTGGCCCTCGTAGTCCGAAACGACGAGCAGGTCGTCGCTGAGCTCCCACAGGCGGTCGCGCTCGCGCGTGCGTTCGACCACCCGCTCCTCAAGGGTTTCGTTGAGACGCCGAAGCTCGTCCTCCTGCCGCTTCCGCTCGCCGATGTCGCGGAAATACACCGACAGGCCGCCGGTGGCGGTCGGATGGATGTCTATATCGACCCAGTGACCCAGGATGGGCGAAATGGTCTCGCAATGGACATGCCGTCGTTCCCGCATCGCCGTCCAGTGCGCCTCATAGGCGACGCTGCCGACCGCCTGCGGGAACTCCTTCCAATAATTGGCCCCGATCAGATGGGAGCGGTCATGTCCCCACCATTCCTCGGCCTTGCGGTTGACGTAGGTGAAACGCCAGTCGGCATCGACCGCGTAGAATGCATCGCCGATGCTTTCCAGTATCTCGAGATTTCTTTCATGCGAGACAGTCAGGCCGCCCTCCGCCTGGCTCCGTTCGATCGCGACGCCGAGCAGGTTGGCGAACCCCTGCATGAAGGCCAGATCCGCTTCTTCGAAACTTCCCGGATCGGAGCTGTCGACCTCGAGCACGCCGAACGGCCTCTCGTCCGCGCCGTCACGGATGACGACGTTGATGGCGCGGCGGACGCCATGGATGGCAAGGACGTGCGGCGTCCGGAAGCGCGCTTCGTGTTCCAGGTGGTTCGAGATCACCGGCGCGCCTGTCTTGAGGGCATAGCCTGCGGGTGATTCCAGGTCGGCGCCGACCATAGCATGACCGACCAGCCCCTCGGCCCAGCCGATACCTGCCCGCATCAGCAGTTGATCCCGGTCTGGAAGCCATTCCAGCACCTTGCACAGATCGGTTCCCATACCCTCGGCGCAAAGCTCGGCCGCACGCTGGAGAAGGCGATCCAGATCCCGGCAACGCAGGGCGAAGAATCCGAAATCGGCGAGAAGCCGTTGCTGGCGCAGGCGGTAGGCGAGTTCATCCTCGCGGGGGACTGACTGGGTCACTCGTACCGGTTCCGGAGGTTGCGGTGCCGCCTGCCGTTATCCAGCCGGACAATGATATGTTCATGACTCGAACGACCCATACCAGCAAACTGACTATGGTTTCTCAAGGGTCCATAGCGTGTCCATGCCCTGGCGGCCACTATGCTTAGGAGGTAGAGCGGGAAACGTGCCGGAACGACGGGGGTGCGAACGTCACCCTACATATACCCCCGACCTCATCGTAAGCGTTGGCTAGCCAGAGGTTTCATCACGAACAGACGTTTGTGCCGGGTCGCAGCGCTCATAACCTTCATATCAGGGACAGACTCGAATGCTCCGCCGCGCACCAGCGAGCGGGCGCAACAGGGTGCGCTTTCGCACTATGCGGCTCAAGGTTGGGGATGTTTATCCAGACTTTGCTCACCTGCTGTCGGCATGCTTCCCCCCGGCAGCATCTTGCGGGCATAACGCAAGCTTTACGTATATCGAGTGGTGATGCTAGCTTACACCACTAAAAAGTGTTTTATCTTTGATAATACAGCCACATGACACTGCAAA
>NZ_JCACHA010000963.1:5695-6651 GCF_059503625.1 Skermanella sp. | reverse complement strand
CGAGAGCCGGCCGCGCCAGGGCGCTGATCCGCTTCTGCGTCGCCGCGATCAGCCGTTCCACCGACGGCGCGGTCATGTCGTTGAAGCCGGCGCTGGTACAGACATCGCGGCCCGTCGTCAGCATGCCGACCGCGCCCATCAGGGCCGAGACGAACTCCGTCTCGTTGGCTGTCCTCGGCGTTTCGGGCAGCCGGTCGATCATGGCGTCGACATTGGACACCAGCTTGTCGCGGACGGCCGCCTTCAGGTCCTGGGTCAGGCGTTCGGCGGCCGTCGAGCCGGCGCGTCCCAGCGACTGGGCGCGCAGGATGGCCAGCCGCTCGGCGACCGGTTTCAGGCCGCGCGCCAGCGTGAGGGGATCGAGGTCGCGGGCTTCCTCCTCCGCGTTCTCGACGCCGAGGTCGCGCCGGGCGTCGTCGAACGTGCAGCGCGTGATGTCGGTCAGGACGCGGGTCACTTCCTGCGACTTCTCGCGGCTGAGCGCGTCGGCAAAGGCCGGGAACGCCTTCCGTGTCTGCGGCGAGCGCGCCAGCGACAGCAGCAGGACATGCATGGACAAGGCGTTGTTGCGGGCGCCGGTCAGGAACTCGGTCACCGCCAGGCTGACCCGGTTCCCCAGCAGGTGCTGCTTGATGAGCCAGAGCTGATGCCGCAGGCCGATGGCCGCTTCCATCTCCGGCACGATGTCCCAGATGTCGGGATGAATCCGCTTGCCGACAGTGGCGATCCCCGCATTGCCCACGGCGGCGCCCCGCATCGCCGACAGGGTGCTTCTGCCGACCTCGAACAGCGGGTGGTCGAGCGCGCCGAAATCCATGCGGGGCGGCAGCGGATGTTCCTCGCTGGGGCCGCGCAGGAGTTCGGACACGGTCGAGGGCTTGGTCAGCATCGTCCAGAACGGCGTCAGGACACGGCGCGGGATCAGCGCCGCCGGCCGTACCCGGGGATTCCGGTCG
>NZ_JCACHA010000963.1:4651-5685 GCF_059503625.1 Skermanella sp. | reverse complement strand
CAGAACAGCCGCATCGGGGTAACGGACTTGGGTGGCCGCGTCGTCCGCAGGCGGGGACGCAGGGCTTCCTCCAGCGCCGCGCGCGCCGGCGAGGGCGGCAGTTCCGCCGAATACCTGTGGATGCGCTCGATCGTCTTGGCGGGCAGAGTCGCGATCTCTTCGGCGGTCGGCATGATGAAGTCGCCCTTGTCAGGCAGCGACCCTTCATCGGCACGCGTCACGACCGGCGTCAAATCCGCAACCCTCCCCCGGCTCGATGCAAATGCCCAGGGACAAATACTATTAGATGCAGATTGAGGTAAATTCAGACTAACCGCCTAAGATCCTTGCCGTTGGTGCTGCGAGGTCTCAGCCCTGGCCGGGAGCCGGCGGCCGGTTACTCACCCAGCACGTCGGAAACGATCCTGGACAGCTTGCCGACATCGCGGACGATCAGGCTGCAATTCTGCCGCTCCAGCAACCCGGCGCGGCACAGGTTGCTGAGTTCGCGGGTGACGGCCTCCCGATGGGTGCTGATGCGGTTGGCGATATCGGTATGGGTCGGCACCGGGAATATGACGGCGGTGTTCTGGCCGGGTGACGATATCCGGGCAAGCCGCAGCAGTTCGGCGCGGATGCGGTCCTGGACCCCCAAGGTGCTGAATTCCACGATCCGCTCCGACAGGCAGCGGATGAGCCGCGTCATCCGGAGCATGATGGCCACGGCGCACTCCTCGTGCTCCCGCATCAGTTCCCGCAGCACGGGAGCCGGCATCATCGCGGCCAGCATCTCGGACTGGGCGACGACGCTGAGCGACCGTGGCTGGGCATCGATGGCGGAAACCTCGCCGAACATTTCGCCGGCGCCGAGATCGCGGAAACTGATCTCCCGCCCGCTTGCGGCGTAGTACGTCGCCCGCGCCCGGCCGGAAGATATGAAGAAGACGTCGCGGGTGGTATCCTTGTACCGGATCAGCGGCTGGTGCGACTCGAACCGCTTCCAGACGCACCGCCTGGAGTAAAGATCTACCGCTTCGGCGGGCAAGCCCTTGAAG
>NZ_JCACHA010000963.1:0-4641 GCF_059503625.1 Skermanella sp. | reverse complement strand
GAAGATTTCGAAGTTTTCAAGAGTTTCCTTGCCGTTCCGTACCCGCGAAAGCTTGGACGTCATGCCGACTCTCCGGTAGATCGAACCACACACGAGCGATATGCGGAACTTTATCAGCCCAAAATTCGTACCGGACAGTGCTATTTGGCACAATGAACGCCTTTTCTTGCCCCCTGTGCAGGGCGGTGCCGCCGATCAGCGGTGCATGTTTCCTCCCGGCAACAGTGCTACCAGATCCGTTTCCAGCGCTGCTATCGTCTCTGCATGCTGGCCGGCCGGAAAGTCGCCCGGCAGATGCTTCTCAAGGGCACGGGCGATCTGCGCCGCTTCCCGCACCAGGAGAGCCGTAAGTTGCACGCTCTCGGCGGGCGTCCTGCCCGGCGCGTAGCCCAGGCTCAACGGGTCGAACGGCATGCCGGCGCCCAGCTTCGGCAGATATGTGGCTATCGACCAGAGCGGGCCAAGCATATGCGCCCGCGCCAGATCGAGCGCCGCATCGCCGTCCTCGCGGTAGTGGATGTCGAGCAGGGACAGCGTGGTCCAGTATTCCAGGTTCCCGAGCCATGCCAGGCCGAGCGCTACGGGATCCTCGATTTCGTTGGGATGTCCCTTGTAGGCGCAGGGGTCCAGGGGCAGCCGGTACGAAGGATAGGCGGGGTCGGCCTGCGGCAATCCCCAGATGTCCGGCTGCTGCCCGAACCCGGCGTGCCGGCCCATGAAGAGGTTCCTGAAGAAGTGGTAATGATCGATCTCGCCCTCCCCCTTGATGTCTTCGAGCTTGACCTTCCAGGTGTCCAGATCCGGATGCCGGTTGGTATTGGGAGTCGCCTGGAGTTCCGACACGAGGTCGATGATCGTCCCGTACAGGGTCCCGACATGGTTGGGCCTGATATCGCCGCCCAGCACGGTCCGGAGTTCGGCGAGGAAGCGGCGGTCTTCGGCCGACCGGGCCTGTCTGGTGTCCAGCGCGCCTTCCGGCGCTTCGGTGAAGACGTATTTGGCAAGGCTGTGCCGGCTCAGCGGTTCCAGGCGGAAGGGGAACGGGTAGAGGTCCGGTTCGTAGGGAAAGTCCTGGCGGCCCATATGCGGTGCGGCCCCCAGATCCACCAGGAGCCGGTTGACTGCGCCGAGATGCTGCATTTCCTGGACGGCGACGCCGACGAGATCGTCGGCGTTGGGGGCACCGGTCCCCCGAACCTGTTCGTATTCCGGCTTAAGGGAGAACGCGGCGTAGAGATACTGCACCATCAGGGCATGTTCGATCTCCGCGGCTTCGTGGAGCAGGCGCGTCAATTCCAGCTTCGGATGCATGAAATCGCGCACGATCCCGGCCTGTGCCGGTTCCAGTCCGGGGTCCGGTCGGATGGCGCCCTTATGTGCCGGTTTATGCGCCGGCTTGGCGGCAGCGACAGGAGATGGCTGAGCGAGATCGTAGAGAGCGGCGCAGGCGGCGGGCAGAACGATGCCCTGTGCGCCCGCCATCCCCAGGAACAAGCGGCGTGTCGGCATCGTCGATGTATTGACAGGACTCGTCTTATCGTCTCTCTTGCAGGAAAAAGACTTCATAGGAGACATCTTCAATAAACTCCCGTCGTTTTGCCTTTTCAAAGTCAGGTATTATTGGTCGAAATCCGCTTTTCGTTATGTGAGAATCGGCACTATCTTTGGTTTTATCAGTGGCCGCAATCCTGCCGATGCATCAACGGGAATGCCCGATGCAGCGTGCCCCAATTCCGGACATGCCGGCGCCTTCGCGGAGTCCGGGGTTACCGGCTTCCGCGAAGGCTTTTCAGGACCGGACCGTCCGGCAGACGGTTACGGAGTGCCGGCTTTCAGGCCGTTGTCGAAGATGTCGTTGGCGATGTCCAAGCCGAGCTTAACGCCGCCCACTTGCTTGGTATACTCGATGTCGGCGGGGTCCTTGAAGGTTTCGGGGTCGACCATCACGTCTGCCGCATCGAAAGCATCGAATATCCAGTGGACTCCGAGGAAGACGCGGCTCAGGCCGTTCTCGAAGATCGCATGCCACAGACTGTCGAAATGACGAACATGGCGTGGACGGACGGTCCCGTTGGTATCGACGCTGATGCCGTTCAACTCGTCCGAGACAAAGTCGAAGGCGATCGTATCCGGCGTCTGCGCGCCGGCAGCGATCTCGGCCGGAGTGAAATTGCCATAGAACCGGCGGATCATCTGCAAGGCGGAAGCGCCGAACGTGGCGTGGCCGGAGGGATAGGCCGGAAAGTTCGGCGTGAAGTTCCTGCCGCCCGGCTCGTTGGTCTTCGGCGCACCGAGGGGCAGCCAGAACGGATGGCATGCGGGATCGAGAGTGCTGGCGGGCATGCCGGTCGGCCCCATGGACCGATCGTGCTCCCTCACCCCCAGCACCGGCCGCCAGAGATCGTATCTGTACTTCTCGTGCCAGCAGAACTTCCCGGCGTCGGCCATCGCCACGTTGACGAGAGCGAACAGACGGGCGTTGGCGGCCTCGGAATTGTTCTTGCTTCGCGCGATTGTGCGCAGGATCTGATTGTAGAGCCGGGGCGGCGTCCCGATCGACTTGACGCCGTCATAGGCCCAGTAGACGCCGATCAGCGTATCCTTGGACAAGCGATCCGTCGTATTGAGGGCGGTGGCGCCGCCTTTCCTGATGACTTGATCCAGCGCCGCCTCGTAGCCGAGCGTGTCGGACATCGGCGGCGGGGCAAGCGTATGGCCGTTGAATGCAGCCATCGTCCGGGCTGTCGCACCATAGAACGGTCCGTAGAACCCTTGTCCGGGATTGTCCGGATCCTGCCGATGGTGACCATGGGCGAAGGAAGCTTCGTATTCCTTGTCGCCGACACCGGGTTCGTGCGGCTTGATCGCGAGACTGGCGAAGATCCGGTGTCCGACCGCCCGTCCGAATGCACCGCTGGCGGCGGCATCCGCGGCCGGGATCCCGGCGCCGAGAACGGCCGCTTCGAACTTCGCCCGCTGGCTCGGGTAGAGGGCCGACAGGGCGGTGCAGGCAGCGGCGGATACTGCGGCGGCTATGTTCGTTCTTTCGGAAATGGGGTTGCCCGGCGAACTCGGCGGCAGGGCCATGTAGAGGGGATGCCCGCCGTCGATAGCGAAGAAGGCGTCGTGCATGGCCAGATGAACGATCCCGAGCGCACGAGCGCTGAGCGTCGGGCCGGTCTGTTCGCCATTCGGGACCGAATGCGACTCGCGATTGGCCTCGAGCGCCACGGCATTCCAGTACAGGATGATGTCGGCTGCAGCGGATGCCGGAGACATCGTGGCAGCGGTGGATACTGCGGTCGTCGGAGGAGATTGCAGGTTGGTGACGGCTTCGTTGGGTGCCATGTTGCTGTTTCCTCATTGCAGTGAGGAAGATATCAGGCCAAATAATCAATGGAAAAAATGTGATTTTTCTCTCTGATTGAATGCGTTTTTCATCGGGTTATACTTAATAGATGAAACCTGAAATCCTCATATTCAAAACATTACGAAGTCTTGGCCTCTGGGATAGCACTTTGAATTTTTTTTGAGCCTCGGGAAGATATCGCCAAAAGCTGCAAGAAGCGGTGGTAAAAACCACTGGCTTGCTGGTCTTTCAAATGACAAGCAGGTCCTTGAAACCAGCACCTGCCTGTTGCCTTGAGGCTATCAGACCATACCGGTCAGGTAGCAGACGCCGATCATGGCGAACACCGCCGCCGCTGGCCATCGAGGCGACCCGGTGCAGCACTTCCAGCGGGACCCCTGCCGCATTGGCGCCTTCGATGAACCGGTCCGCCATGGCGGCCTTGGTGCGTCCGGCTAACTTGAGGATCACGCTGAAGCCGCGATACGCAACGCAAATAAGAAAGATCAGAGCCGCCGGGGCTGTGAGAAACGGTTATATTTCAGCATCAAGAACTATCGGGAGTTGGCTGGGCGGCTAGTCTCGTGCATCGGACGGACTGCAACTCCGGCCTCTTCCAGGGCGCTCCGGACGGCCCTGGCCATCGCGACGGCGGCGGGGCTGTCGCCGTGGATGCAGATCGTATCGGCCTTGACCGGAACCGTACTGCCGGACAGCGCCCGGACCGTGCCGGCCGTCACCATCTCCACCGTACGGCGGGCCGCTTCCTCCGGATCGTGGATCAGGGCGCCGGGCTGCCCGCGCGGGGCCAGACTGCCGTCGTCCAGATAGCCCCGGTCGGCGAAGACCTCGCAGGCCACGGCCAGACCGGCGGCATGGCCGGCCCGCTCCATCTCGCTGCCGGGCAGTACGACGAAGAGCAGGCCGGGATCGACGGCGCGGATCGCCCTGGCGATGGCGCCGGCAAGGGCGGCATCGGCCGCCGCCATGTTGTAAAGCGCGCCGTGCGGCTTGACGTGGGTGACGCGGTGGCCGGCCAGGGCCGCGACGCCTTGCAGGGCGCCGATCTGGTAGGCCACCATCTTCTCGATGTCGGCCGGGCTGTCGCCTGTGATCCGGCGGCGGCCGAAGCCCCAAAGATCGAAGAAGGCCGGATGGGCACCGATGGCGACGCCTTTTTCACGGGCGATCTTGGCAGTATCCGTCATGATGACGGGATCGCCGGCATGGAAGCCGCAGGCCAGGTTGGCGGAGGATACGATGTCGAGCATGGCCCCGTCGTCGCCCATGCT
>NZ_JCACHA010000962.1:0-6664 GCF_059503625.1 Skermanella sp. | reverse complement strand
AATAAAACTTCCACACCAAATATCAAAACAACATACAAAACTCTATCACTACAAGAACCTCTTACGATAAGCTGGCGGACATCACGAAGCTGGGGTGGCCGGTGGCGCAGCCGAGGTTCACCAGACGGCCCTTGGCCAGCACGATCAGACGCTTGCCGTCGGGGAACACGACCTCGTCGACCTGCGGCTTGACCTCTTCCCACGCGTAGTTGCGCAGGCTGTCGATCTGGATCTCGCTGTCGAAGTGGCCGATGTTGCAGACGATGGCGCGGTCCTTCATCTGGCGCATGTGATCCTGGGTGATCACATCGACGTTGCCGGTGGCCGTCACGAAGATGTCGCCGACCGAAGCGGCGTCGTCCATCGTGGTGACCTGATAGCCTTCCATCGCAGCCTGGAGGGCGTTGATCGGATCGATCTCGGTCACGAGGACGCGGGCACCCTGGCTGCGCAGCGAAGCGGCGGAACCCTTGCCCACGTCGCCATAGCCGGCGACCACGGCGACCTTGCCGGCCATCATGACGTCGGTGGCGCGCTTGATGCCGTCGACCAGACTCTCGCGGCAGCCGTACAGGTTGTCGAACTTCGACTTGGTGACGCTGTCGTTGACGTTGATCGCTGGGACCTTGAGGGTGCCGGCCTTGACCATCTCATACAGGCGGTGGACGCCGGTCGTGGTCTCTTCCGAAAGACCGCGCACGTCGTTCAGCATCTCCGGATACTTCTCGTGCATGATCTGGGTGACGTCGCCGCCATCGTCCAGGATCATGTTCGGGGTCCAGCCGTCCGGGCCGCGCAGCGACTGCTCGATGCACCACCAGAACTCTTCCTCCGTCTCGCCCTTCCAGGCGAAGACCGGGATGCCGGCGGCGGCGACGGCGGCTGCCGCCTGATCCTGGGTCGAGAAGATGTTGCACGACGACCAGCGGACGGTGGCGCCCAGATGGGTCAGCGTCTCGATCAGGACGGCGGTCTGGATCGTCATGTGCAGGCAGCCGACGATGCGGGCGCCCTTGAGCGGCTGGCTGGCGCCGAACTCTTCGCGAAGGGCCATCAGACCGGGCATCTCGGTCTCGGCAATGGCGATCTCCTTGCGGCCCCAGCCGGCGAGCTCGATGTCCTTGACCTTGTAATCAGTGAAACCACTGGCGACGGCCATCTGGAAAACTCCTGCGAAAATCTGTGTTCGAATGACTGGGCAGGGTTTATCAAGAGTCGGCCAAACAGGCAAGCATAAAGATATCTTTATGTATGCAACAATCAGGTGGAGGTTCGTTGCATGAAGCTGCGGCGGCGCGCCGCATTGGGCTGCCGTCGGCCAAAAGCACCTGACGTTCCGCATGCGGAAAGAATTCGATTTGATTTTACGGTAGATTTGTGTTGCTGCACTGCGGTATCGGAAGAGACGACGATCATCGGGGCGCAACCATATGACCCAGACAAGGCCGACATCGGCCCGCACCAGGAATACCGGTACGGTTCTCCAGCTCCTGCTCGGTCTGGCTTTTGCCGCCGACATGGTTTTCCTGGGCTTGCTGGGCGTCAGGCTTTCCGACCGGGTGGAGCAGACCGGGCTGGCGCTCGCCGGCATGCTGACACTGGTGCTGATCGCCGTGCTGTTTCGCCTGACGCGGCGGATCGGCGGCGAGCCGCAGGCGGTCGAACCGGGCTGAGCCCGGTTCCGGTTCCCGACTCAGGCAAGAGCGTTGAAATCGTCCAGCAGGATCGCGATGCGGCCGCCGTCGCTCTGTTCCATGATGACCCGGGCGCGCCGTGTCGCCTCGACCAGATCGAGGTTGCGGATGCGCCGCTTGACCATCAGCAGCGATGCCGGCGACATCGACAGTTCCCGGATGCCGAAGCCCAGCAGGAGTGCCGCGTACCGGGGATCCCCTGCGATCTCGCCGCAGACGCTGACGGGGATGCGGGCACGCAGCGCCGCCTCCGTCGAGAACTGGATCAGCCGCAGCACGGCGGGGTGCAGCGGATCGTACAGATGGGCGACCTGCTCGTCGCCCCGGTCGATTGCCAGCGTGTACTGCGTCAGGTCGTTGGTGCCGATCGCGAAGAAATCGCAAGCCGTCGCCAGGGCGTCCGCCGACAGGGCAGCACCTGGGATCTCGATCATCACGCCCAGCGGGGGCAGAGGATCGGCGATCCGGACGCCGCGCCGCTTCAGCTTATGGGCGACCCGCGTCAGGATATCGCGGACCTTCCGGACCTCCGATACGGTGCAGATCATCGGCAGCAGGATGCGGAGCGGGCCATGGGCGCCGGCCCTCAGCATCGCGGCCAGCTGCGTTTCCAGCAGCTTCGGCTCGCGCAGCGACAGCCGGATCGCGCGCAATCCCAGCGCCGGGTTGGCGCATTCCGCGAAATGGCCGCCGAGCGAGGTCGCCAGCTTCTCGCCGCCGACATCCAGCGTGCGGGCGGTGACGGTACGGCCCTGCATGCCCTCGACGATGTTCTTCAGGCTTTCGTACTGCTCCTCCTCGTCCGGCAGGTCGTCCCGGTTCATGTACAGGAACTCGGTGCGCAGCAGTCCGACTCCGGCGGCCCCGGCGGCCATGGCCCCTTCGACGTCGCGCGGCAGTTCGATATTGGCGTTGAGGATGATCGACGTGCCGTCGCGGGTCACAGTCGGCAGGTCGCGCAGCCGCTTCAGCGACTCGCGTTCGCGCGCCAGGTCCTGCTGGCGGGACTGGAAACCGGTCAGCGTCGCGGAGGTCGGGTTGATGAAGACCCGGCCCGTGATGCCGTCCACCACGACCCGGTCGCCGGTCTTGACTCCGGGGATCAGCCCGGCGACGCCGAGCACGGCCGGCAGGCCCAGAGAGCGCGCCATGATGGCGGTGTGGCCCTCGGCGCCGCCCAGGGTGGTCGCGAAACCGCCGATGCGGCCCGGTTCCAGCAGCGCCGTATCGGCGGGCGTTAGCTCTTCCGCGATGATGATGCTGCCGTCGGGAACCTGCGAGAAGGCCTGGAACTTGCGCTGCATCAGGACGCGGATCAGCCGGCTGCCGACTTCCCTCACGTCGCCGATCCGGGCGGCGATATAGGTGTCGTTCATCTCGGCGAAGCTGTGGGCCAGCGCCGTGATTTCCGCCTGGACGGCGCCTTCGGCGTTGATCCTGTCCGTGACGATCCGCCGCTCCACCCCGCGCGTCAGCCGGGAGCCGGACAGCATGGCCAGATGGGCATCCAGCAGGAAACCGACGTCTTCCGCCGCCGACTCCGGCAGCAGAGACGCCTTGTCCTTCAGCTTGTGGATCTGGCGGCAGGCCTTGGCGGCGGCATTGACGAACCGGAGCCGCTCGGCTTCGACCTGATCCTCCGCGATCTCGTATTCCGGCACCTGAAAATTGCCGGTTTCGACCACATAGGCCGGCCCGACCGCTATTCCGGCCGAAACGCCCAATCCCCGCAGCATCCGTTCAGGCGCCGGCAACCCTGGGGGCGCCGGCGGCCGCGGTGGATTATGATCAGTCTTCATCGAACTTGCGCCCGACGAGATCCACGAGAGCGGCGATGACCAGGACAGCTTCCTTGCCCTTGGCCCGCAATTTTACGTTGCAGCCTTGGCTGGCCGCGAGCATCATCAGTCCCATGATCGACTGACCGGACACCACCATGTCGTTCCGCTCGACCTCGACCTCCGCGTCGAACTTGGCGACCAGCTTCACGAACTTGGCGGCGGCCCGCGCGTGCAGCCCGCGCTGGTTGCAGATGGTGACGGTGTCGCTGGCTTCGGGCGCAGCGCCGCCGGAAGCGTTGTCGTTGGTGGCGCCAGTCATCGATCAGGACTCGGACAGCAGGGTGGATGCGACGTTGATGTATTTCTGCCCGGCATCGCGCGCCGCCAGCACGGCGTTGGCCAGCTTTTCGGTCTGGCGGACGCTGGCGAGCTTGATCAGCATGGGTAGGTTGACGCCCGCGATCACCTCGACCTTGGCCTTGTCCATGATGCTGATGGCGAGGTTGCTGGGCGTTCCGCCGAACATGTCGGTCAGCAGCACCACGCCGCTGCCGTCATCGACCTCGGCGACGCTGTTGAGGATGTCGAGACGGCGCTGCTCCATGTCGTCGTCCGGTCCGATGCAGACCGAGGCGACCTGCTCCTGCTCGCCCACTACGTGCTCGAGTGCCGCGACGAACTCGGTCGCGAGACGCCCGTGGGTTACCAGAACCATTCCGATCATCGAATTTCCTTCTATCAACCGATCTGAGCGCCGGCTTCTTCAAGTGCCCGCCGGCTCTGGCGGGCGCCATTCCTGTGCGTGACTTCCCGTCCGGGACGACCGGTCCAGATCACGATGCGTCAACCCAACCTTGTACCCCTGTCCTCCGAGCCATCGGGCCAGGGTTTCCGCCACGAACACGGACCGGTGACGGCCTCCCGTGCAGCCGATCGCGATCGTGAGATAGCTTTTGCCTTCCTGGTTGTAGCGCGGCAGCAGCGGCCGCAACAGGGAAGTCAGATGCCGTATGAAGTCCTCGTAGTCGGGGTCCTCCGCTACCCGCGCCGCGACCGGTTCGTCCAGGCCGGTCATCGGCCGCAAACGCGGATCGTAATGCGGATTAGTTAAGAATCGCACATCGAATACAAGGTCCGCCTCGCGCGGGACGCCCTGGCGGAAGGAAAAAGACGTGACGAAGACATGAAGCGTCGGTTCGGCGCTGAGCTTGAAGTGGCCGGCGAGGATGCGGCGGAGGTCGTGGATCGACAGCAGGGAGGTGTCGATGGTGACGTCTGCGCGGTCCTTGAGGGCGGCCAGCAGCGTGCGCTCCCGCAGGATGCCGTCGGCGACCGGCCGGTCCACCGCCAGCGGGTGGCGGCGGCGCGTCTCGGTATAGCGGCGCTGAAGGATCTCGTCGGCGCATTCCAGGAAGACGAGCCGGACCGCCAGGTCGGAGCGGGCGGCCAGCCGGGCGATATGGGCGGAGAGGGCGTCGGAGCTGAAATGGCGCGTCCGCGCGTCGACCGTGATCGCGATGGGCCGGGACGCAAGGTCCCCCTGCTCGACCAGGGCGTCGACCATGTTCATCGGCAGATTGTCGACCGCTTCGTAGCCGAGGTCTTCCAGGCATTTCAGGGCGGTCGAAAGGCCGGCGCCCGACATGCCGGTCACGACGACGACCGGGCGCCTGCGCGGCGGGCCGATGAGGCGATCGGTCGCGCCGTCCGTTGCGGCGTCGTCCCCGGTGGATGCGCCTTCCGGGATATCGCCAGCGCTGTCTGTCGTCATCATGATGGATCCGGAACCGGCACCAGCGAACCCGCCGACAGCATCGATGCCGCCAGCCGCAATTTCGCGGGCGTGGAGTCGTTGAAGGGGGCGAGCGCCACCCGGCGGATGGGCCGGTCCAGCAGCACGCAGTTTTCCACCTCGGGCAGCCGCTCGACCTGTTCTTCCGGCGTCAGGTCGGCGACGAGGCCGACCGGAGCGGTCCGCACCGCGTTCATCCTCAGGATGCCGATGCCGCGGACCTCCAGCAGGCCGGCCAGGGCTTTGGGCGCGCGGGCCATCACCCGGCCGGCTGCGTCCAGGGTCAGTTCGACCTGATCGTCGGAAACGAGTTTCGCTCCGCCGTCGATCAGGCGAAGCGCCAGATCCGATTTGCCGCTTCCTGAAGGACCCTGCAGCAGAACGCCGAGACCGGACAGCGCGACGCAGGTGCCGTGAATTCTCAACATGGTCTGCGGAGGGTGCTGCGCCCGTGCGCCGCTGTCAATGCCGACCCCGCGTGGCGGCATGGTCTTTCGGAGATTCCGGCCATAATCCCCTATGCGCCGTCCCGGGCTATCCGGATTAAGGCGTCAAGGGGCCGGCGGCCGGGCCAGCCCCTTTGGCGCATTCGGCTATTGCAGGCGAAGTTCGGCGCCGACGAATCTGTACGCGGCGGGGGTGATCAGGGGATTGGAGGCGATCTTGACCGAGTGGAGCTTGCCGTCCAGCTCGCGTTCCCAGAACGTCAGGAACTTGCGGAGCACCGGATAGCGGGGCGCTATGTCCATTTCCTGCCAGACGAAGCTCTGCAGCAGGCCCGGATGGTCGGGCATGTGGTACAGGATCTCGGCGACGGTCAGGCGATAGTCACGCAACTGAAGACTCAGACTTGCCATGCAGATCTCCTCCGCGGTTGCAAACTGTGGCGGCTCCCGGCTAACTCTTTAGCGTAAGTTTGATCGCATACAGTTCGCCTTGCAAGCAAAATTACTATTTGTAATCAGGAGGTTAGCAACCAACAGGGGCGATTGCTGCCAATTGGCCAGTCGCAGTGCCACGGAGACGCGCAATATCGGAAAACCGCAAGCTGCTTTGAATCTCATCGCCGCTCAGGGACTTCAATGTAACAAGTCTAGTCAATCCAGCTAAATGAACGACACCTAACGGCGCGTGCCGAAGGCATGGCTCCACAAGTAATCCACGATCCTGATCCCACAGGGGGCGGGCTAACGAGCATATCCAATTGCAGACCGCCGGCAAAAGCGCGATTTCACTGTCAGGTGAGTGAGTCCAGATAGCCGCGTTCAGCGCCGCCTGTTCAGCGTGTGGGACCTCTGTCCAGTTTGCTATAAGTGTATAGATCTCCGCCCATTGCAACCATACAGGCGACGTGCTTTTGCCCGCGAAGGCGCCGCTGTTGATCAGGCTGAACCGCC
>NZ_JCACHA010000961.1:0-50033 GCF_059503625.1 Skermanella sp. | reverse complement strand
ACTGGTATGTCTGGAGCGACCCGCAGCCCGACGGCAGTCCGCCCAACAACTGGCTGTCGGTGTTCGGCGGCAGTTCGTGGCAGTGGGATTCCCGCCGCCGGCAGTATTACCTGCACAATTTCCTGACCGAGCAGCCCGACCTGAACTTCCACAACGAGGAAACCGTCGGTGCCCTGCTCGACACCGTCAAGTTCTGGCTGGACCGGGGCGTCGACGGTTTCCGCCTGGACACCACCAACTTCTACTTCCACGACGCCGCGTTGCGCTCCAACCCGCCCGATCCTGCCGTCCCGGACTACAAGCGGATCGAGGCATATCATTGGCAGGACCACCGCTACGACAAGAACCGCCCGGAGACGCCGGGCTTCCTCCGGCGGCTGCGCGCCCTGCTGGACCTCTATCCCGGATCGGCGACGGTCGGCGAGATCGGCCAGGGTCCCCGCTCGCTCGACCTGATGGCGGAGTATACCGGCGGCGGCGACAAGCTGAACATGGCCTATACCTTCGACTTCCTCGGTGCGGCCTTCACGGCGGATCACTTCCGCTCCCACATCGCCCGCTTCGAGGAGGTCGCCGTCGACGGCTGGCCGTGCTGGGCCTTTTCCAACCATGACGTGGTGCGCCATGTCAGCCGGTGGCGGTCGCATGCCGCGTCCGATGACTTGAGTTTCGCCAAGCTCACCGCGGCGCTCCTGCTGTCGCTGAGAGGCTCCGTCTGCCTGTACCAGGGCGAGGAACTGGGCCTGCACGAGGCCGAACTGGCGTACGAGGACCTAGTCGATCCCTATGGCCTCCGCCTCTGGCCCGAGTTCAAGGGCCGTGACGGCTGCCGGACGCCGATGGTCTGGGACTGCGGCTCGCCGGCCGGCGGATTCACCAGGGGACGACCGTGGCTGCCGGTATCCGCCGCCCATCTCGGCCGTGCCGTGAATGCCCAGGACACCGATGCGGGTTCCATTCTGAACTACTACCGGCGCCTGCTGCGCTTCCGCGCCAAGCATCCGGCGCTGGTCAAGGGCGACATCTCCTTTCTCGGCAACGCCTCACCGGAACCGGGCGAAGTGCTGGCTTTCGTCCGGCGGCACCAGGGCTCCGAGATCCTCTGCGTCTTCAATCTGTCAGGGAAGCCGGCGACCTTCCGGAACGGCGGCGAGGACATCCGGCTTGCCGGCCACGGGGTCCATATCGGCGGGTTCGTCTAAGGAAGGGCGCATGTTTTCCCCGCACAAAGCATCTTGCTTCCCGAGCCAACTGGTATGATGATTGTTCCACAACAAAGCCGGTGCGAACAAACCGGCGGAAAAAGCCGTGGCATCAACCAGTGGGAGGGAAGCGCCGTGCAGAATCCATCGAAATCCCGGAATCGCGTGATCTTCGCCGCCTTGGCGGCAACCCTGCTGTTCTCGCTCGCCGCAGCTCCGAACACCGCCCAGGCGTCGCCGGAAAGCCCGGTGATCGCGCTGTCCAACTCCTACTACGGCAATACCTGGCGCCACCAGATGGTCGAAAGCTTCGAGGAAGCCGCCGGCCAAGCCAAGAAGGACGGCAAGATCCAGGACTTCATCGTCGTCAACGGCGACGGCACGACCAACCAGCAGATGAGCCAGATGGCCGACCTGATCCTGCGCAAGGTCGATGTCATCGCCATCAACGCCGCGTCGGAAACGGCGCTCAACGGAACGATCCAGAAGGCTTGCCAAGCCGGCATCAAGGTCCTCGCCTTCGACAGCATCGTCTCGGCCCCCTGCGCCTATACGCTGGGCTTCGATTTCGCCAAGTACCAGGGCGACATGGCGCGGGAGATCGCCAAGCGCCTGAACGGCAAGGGCAACATCATCGTCGTTCGCGGCGTCAAGGGCTCGGCGCCCGACAACGAGATGTACAACGGCCAGATCGAGGCGCTGAAGCAGTTCCCCGAGATCAAGACGGTCGCGACGGTCTACGGGCAGGCGACCACCTCGGTCGCCCAGTCGGCGGTCGCCAACGTGCTGCCGAGCCTGCCGCATGTCGATGCCGTGCTGGGGCAGGGCGGCGGCGACGACTTCGGCATCGCCCAGGCGTTCGAGCAGTACGGCGGCGCTTACGCCGACGCCATGCCGATCATCAGCGGCGGCGGCAGCTCGAACTTCATCCAGTGGTGGAGCGAGCGGCGGAGGAAGAACGGCTACTCCACCATCTCGATGAACACGACGCCCGGCATCGGCGGCGCCGCCTTCTGGCTCTCGTATGAAATCGCCAAGGGCGCCAAGCCGCCGCAGAAGATGACGATGCCGGTCGCGGTCGTGGACGAAAAGAACCTGGACGAGTACCTGAAGATGCCGTCCGGCACCATCGTCAGCCCATCCTTCAGCCAGGAATGGGTGCAGCGGACGCTTCTCCAGTCCCCGGCCAAGCAGTAGGCATCGCTGATGGCCGAAGCCGTATCCCGCATGCCGGTCGAAACCCTGGAGACTCCGCCACCGGCAAGCGCAAGCCTCCCGGTGGCGGCCCTCGACCGGATAACCCGGACCTTCGGTCCAACGCTTGCCAACGACGACGTCACCCTGTCGGTCCGCCCCGGCGAGGTTATCGGCCTCGTCGGGGCGAACGGCGCCGGCAAGAGCACGCTGATGCGCATCCTGTGCGGCGTGACCGCGCCGGATAGCGGAACGCTCACGCTGGACGGCCGGCCGGTTCCGTTCCGGGACTGGTCCCCCGCCGCCGCCCGGCGTTCCGGCATCCGCATCGTCTATCAGGAACTGTCGCTCTGCACCAACCTGACCGTGTCGGAGAACTTCTATCTGGAGGAACCGGCGCACGGTACCCTCTCGCCGTTCTGGCGCGCCCGCTACCGCCGGTTCGCACAGGCCGGGATCGATGCCGTGTTTCCCGGCAGCGGCATCGATCCGGGTGCCGTCCTTGCCGGACTTCCGCTCGGCCAGCGTCAGATGGTCGAGATCGCCCGCGCCGCCAGCGATCCCAAGCTGAAGCTGCTGATCCTGGACGAGCCGACTTCGTCGCTGGATGCCGCACGGGCAGCCCAGCTCAGGGACTATGTCGGCCGCCGTGCCGCACAAGGCATCTCCTTCATCTTCATCAGCCATAAGCTTCGCGAGGTGCTGGAGATCGCGACCCGCGTCGTCGTCATGCGCAACGGCCGCATCGCGCGGGAGGGCAGCGCCCGGGACTTTACCGTCCATTCCCTGGTGGAATTGATGGGAGGCGGAACCGGCACGGCTGCCGCCAGCGCCGGTACTCGCAACCCGCAGGCACCTGCCCGCGAGATCCTGCGGCTCGGCGGCGCGCTCACGGCACCGCTCGGACGGGAAGTCGTCCTGCATGCCGGCGACATCGTCGGCTTCGCCGGTCTGGAAGGCAGCGGCCAGCGCGCGCGCCTGCACGCCATCCGAGCCGCCCATCCCGGTGCCGGCTTCGTGTCCGGCGACCGCCAGCGCGACGGCGTGCTGCCGCAGTGGTCGGTGCTGTCCAACATCGGCATCGGCGCGCTGGCCGGCAAGCCGCTGGCATCCCTGGTGGCGAGGGAGGAAGAGGCGGAGACCGCCAAGCACTGGGCCGAACGTCTGCGTCTCGATCCCGCACGCCTGTCCTCCAACGTGCTTCAGCTCAGCGGCGGCAACCAGCAGAAGGCGCTGGTCGCCCGCGCCCTGGCGCGCCGGTCCGACCTGCTGCTTCTCGACGATCCGACGCGCGGGGTCGACGTCGCCTCCAAGCATGATTTCTACCGTGTCGTGCGGCAGAGCGCGGATGCCGGAGTCGCGGTGATCTGGTACAGCACCGAGGACATCGAGCTTCTGCAATGCACCCGCGTCCTCGTCTTCCACAAGGGAGCCATCGTCCGCGAACTGCTAGGCGCCGATATCTCGGAGGAGAGCATCGTCGATACCGCCTTCCTCCATGAGAAGGAGGAGAGCGGGCGGGACGGCCGCGGCGGGAACGCCGCTCCGGTGGAACGCAGACACAGCACCGCCGGCCTCCTGAACCACGCGATCCCATTGATCGGCCTCCTGCTGGTCTGCTCCGCCCTGGCTGCGCTCAACCCCGCGGCTGCCAGCCTGTTCGGCATCGACCTGCTGCTCAGTTCGGCGGTTCCGCTGGTCCTGATCGCGCTGGCTCAGATGTTCGTCGTCGGGGGAAGTCAGATAGACCTTGGCATCGGCGCGTTCGCCGGTCTGGTCAACGTGGTCAGCGCCACTGTTCTGACCGGGCAGCCCAGCCTGGGAGTCGTCCTGCTGGCCGCCGGGCTCGGCGGCTACGCTGTGGTCGGCGCCCTGATCGAACGGCGCCGGATTCCCGCCATCGTCGTGACGCTGGGCGCCAGCTTCATCTGGCTCGGGTGCGGCTACACGCTCCAGTCCGCTCCGGGCGGCATGGCGCCGGACTGGCTGATGGCGGCGGTGAACTGGCAGATCCCTGGCCTTCCGACCTCGCTGCTGCTGATCCTGATGGCTGGCCTGTGCGGCGTCGCCGTCAACCGTTCGCGCACCGGCGTCGTGCTGCGGGGTTTCGGCAACAACGCGGCCGCCCTGGAGCAGGGCGGATGGTCTCCGCTCCGGTATACGGTGCTGCGCTACGTCGTCGCCGGTCTCTTCGCGACGGTCGCGGGATTGTCCCTGACCGCGATCACGACGGCCAGCGACATCAACGCCGGCGGCGGCTTCACGCTGCTTAGCATCGCCGCCGTGGTGATCGGCGGATGCCATCTGCTGGGTGGTACCGTCACGGCGATGGGGGTTACGGCGGGAGCCGTGACCCTCTCGCTGATCGGATCGCTGCTCAGCTTTCTCGGCGTCAGCACGGACTACAACGCCGCCGTCCAGGGATTGCTGCTGATCGCCATCCTGGGTCTGCGGACCCTGATCGAGCGGCGGGAGGACGGTGCGGAATGACGGCGCTTCCCGCATACCGGCCCGCTCCCTCGTTCTTCCAGTGGGTCGAGACGCGGCGCTGGATCTGGTCGCTCGCCGGCATCGCCATCCTGTGGCTGGTTCTCAGCGTGCTGACGTCCCGCTTCAGCCTTCAAAGCCTGTCGGGCGTCGCGGCTTCCGCCGCCTTCCTGCTGTTCCCGTCGCTCGGTCAGATGATCGTGGTGACGACCGGCCGGGGCAACATCGACCTGTCGATCCCCAGCGTCATCACCCTGTCCGCCTTCCTGTCGGTCAACATCGTCGATGGGTCCGATGCGCGGCTGGCGCTGGGGCTTGGCGCGGTTGCGGCGGTCGGATTGGGAGTAGGGGCAGTCAATGCCTTCCTCGTGCTGGCGCTGCGCATCCCCGCGATGATCGCGACCCTTGCGACCGGCTACGTCCTGGCGACCGCGACCCTGCTGGCGAACCGGTCCTTCTCCACCTACCGGGTCAGCCCCATGCTCGCATGGTTCGCGACTGGCAAGGTGGCCGGCGTTCCGGTGATCGTGCTGGCGGCCCTGGCGGCGACCGCGCTCGCCGCCTTCGTGCTCAGCCGTAC
Organism: Skermanella sp.; assembly: GCF_059503625.1. NCBI lineage: Bacteria > Pseudomonadati > Pseudomonadota > Alphaproteobacteria > Rhodospirillales > Azospirillaceae > Skermanella > Skermanella sp. The sequence goes on along the minus strand of NZ_JCACHA010000961.1, from coordinate 44,570 downwards.
CGTTTTCGGGCGCGCGTTGTCCGCCGTCGGGCAGAACCGGCGCGCGGCGGAACTGGCCGGTGTCCCGGCGAGCCGGGTGATCGCCATCGCGTTCCTCGTCAGCGGAGCCGCGGCGGGGCTGACCGGCGCCCTGCTGTCTGCGCGGGCCGGCGGCGCCTTTCTCGACATGGGCAGCCCTTTCCTGCTCCAATCGGTGGGAGCCGTCGTGCTGGGCGGCACGTTGATCTTCGGCGGCTGCGCCACCGCGTTCGGGACGCTGTGCGGTTCCGTCCTGCTGGTGCTGATCGTGACGACTATGCAGATCGCCGGGTTGCCCGGCGGCACCCAGGAGATCATCCAGGGCGTTGTCATCATCGCCGTGCTCGCATTGGCGGGTGTGGCGGGGCGCGAGAGCCGGAGATGAGGGGGAAGCCGCCTGCTCCAGCCGGTAACCCGGCCGCGCCGTGGAACTTCCGGCTGCCGGGCGGCATGAAGGAGCATGACCCATGTCGACAATATTCTTCTTCGTACGCCCAATGTCTTGCTGGTACGGGCAGCCGCCGTCTGTGCTGCCGTCGTGATCGCTTTCGCATCGCTGTCGGCCCAGGGGCCGGCGATTCAGTCGGGGCTGAGCGACAAGGTGGACCATCTTGCCGCCTATACGGTCCTGATGCTGCTGATGGCGCTGGGCTGGTCGCACCGGATCGGTCTAGGCATCCTTCTGGGAGCCGCCGTCGGCTTCGGCGGCCTTCTCGAACTGCTCCAGGCATTCTCGCCGGGCAGGCAGCCGGATTGGGCCGATTTCGCGGTCAATTCCTGCGGGGCGCTGATCGGACTTGCGTTCGCCTTCCTGGTCTTCCGCCAGAGGCGCCACGGAATGAGGGCAGGATGAGCCAGCTTCTCGCCGCCGTCGCCCTCGTTCTGCCGATGCTGTCGTCGTCCCCGGCGCCCGCATCGCCCGTCCATAGGGTAGCAGCCGATGCTTCGTCCGTGCTGGCACAGCAGCGCGGAACCGGCCCAAGCCGGGGGCTGGCTCCGATCCGGCCGCCCACCGTGCGCCCGCCGCCGGCACCCCGGTCGCTTCCCGACCTGACCTCGCCGCCGTCATATCAGCCGCCTGTCCAGCCGCAGCGGCCGGCGGTTCGTCCGCCTCCCGATTACCGGCCGCCGACGGACTCCGGCCCGCCGGGTGAGTACCGCCGCCTGCCTCCCCCCGGTGCCGGTCAGTTCAATCGGGACTGACCTGCGGTATCCTGATACCAGTCGAACGGCTTGTCGCCCAGATTGACCATGACGCTCTTGACGTCGAAGTGATCGTCGAAGGACTCCGGGCCGAACTCGCGGCCGGCACCCGAGAGCTTGACGCCACCCCAGGGCGAGGCGGGGTCCAACCGGTGATGGTCGTTGATCCACACGATGCCCGCCTCCACCTTCGCCGCGACCCGGTGGGCACGGGCGATATCGCGGGTGCGGATCGCGGCCGCCAGCCCGAAGGGCGAGTTGTTGGCAAGCTCGATCGCCTCCTCCTCGCTCGAGAACGGCGTTACCGAGGTGAACGGCCCGAACACCTCTTCCTGGAAGATCCGGGTTTCCGGCTTCACGTCGGCGAACACCGTCGGCTCGACGAAGAAGCCCCGGTCGGCCAGATGCTCCGGTATCCTGCCGCCGGCGACCAGGCGGGCGCCGTCCTCATGGCCGAACTGGACGTATTTGAGGACCCGCTGGCGCTGACGTTCCGAGATCACCGGACCGAGCTGGGTGGACGGATCGGTCGGATCCCCGATCCGGATCGACTTGGCCTTGGCCGCCAATCCGGCGACGAAGTCGTCGTAGATGTCGCGGTGGACGATATGCCGGCTGCCGCAGACGCAGGTCTGGCCGGCCCCGATGAAGGCGCCGAAGGCGGCGTAGTTGACGGCTTGCTCAAGGTCGAAGTCGGGGAACACGATGACCGGGGTCTTGCCCCCCAGTTCGAGCGTCGCATGGGCGAAGTGGCGTCCGGCCTGACTGCCTGCATACTGTCCGGCCTCGGTGCCGCCCGTCAGGACGATCTTGTTGAGGTCGGGATGGTCGCACAGCGCCTTGCCGGTCGTGGGACCCAGCCCCGTGACGATGTTGAACACGCCGTCGGGCAGCCCCGCCTCGGTGAAGATGCGGGCGAGCGCCAGGGTGGTGAGAGGCGTGTACTCGGACGGCTTGACCACGGTGACGCAGCCGGACGCGAACACCGGCGCCAAGCTCTTGCACATGATCATCAGCGGATGGTTGAACGGCGTGCAGTTGCCGACCACGCCGATCGGCGTGCGCCGCGTGTAGTTCAGGTAGTCGCCCTCCACTGGGATGACGGCGTCGCGGCGGGACAGCGCCAGGCCGGAGTTGTATCGGAAGAAGTCGGGCAGGCGGCGCAGCTGGGCCCTGGTCTCGTTGAGCGGCCGGCCGTTGTTCATCGTTTCGAGATGATAAAGCTCCTCAAGGTTGGCCTCGAAGGCATCGGCCAGCTTGTTGACCAGCCGGGCGCGGGTGCGGACGTCCATGCCCGACCATTCCTTGCTCCGGAAGGCGGCACGGGAGTTCCGGACCGCCCGGTCGACGTCTTCGACGGTTGCATGGGCAATGCGGGCGATCAACTTGCCGGTGGCGGGATTGAGGACGTCGATCAGCTCAGGGTTGGAGGCGGCGACTTCCCCGCCGCCGATATAGAGACCGTGGGTCTCGACGCTGCTCTTGGACTTTATGGCGTCAGCGAGGCTCATGTTCACTCCCCAGGGTACCGTTTTCTATTGCTTGGACGTGCGTTTCGACTTCGTTTTCTCAGGCCAGCACGGCGGCCCATTCCAGGGCGGAGATCAGGCGCTTCTCGGCAGCCTGGGTGTGGGACTTGAGAAGGTTGACCGCCAGTTTGGCGTTGCGTTCCTGCACGGCGTCGATGATCGCGCAGTGCTCCGCGACGAGCTTCTGCGGGTTGCGTCCCCTGATCGTATTGACGCTGAGCCGGACGACCCGGTCCATTTCCTCGATCAGGTCGCAGGTCGCCTTGCTCAAGCGGCTATTGCCGGAACAGCGCGCCAACTGGCAATGAAAGTCCTTGTTGTAGGTGATGAAGGCGGAAGCGTCCTCGTCCGAGAACGTCCTGAAACGGTCGAGATCGGCCAGTTGCTGGTCCGTAGCATTGCGGCTGGCTTCCGCCACGCAGGCGAGTTCCAGAACTTGGCGGAACGCGAACATGTCGTGCGCGTCCGACACCGATACCGGCGATACTCGATAGCCCTGCCGCGGCATGACGGCGACCAATCCTTCGCGGACCAGTTGCTGCAATGCTTCGCGGACAGGGGATTTGCTGACCTCGAACCGGACCGCCAGTTCCTGCTCGCGCAGTTCGATCCCCGGCGCCAGCGCACAGGTCAGAATCTCACTCCGCAGCGTTGCGTAAATCTCTTCCCGCAGCATTTCAGTCAACCGATCCACGATCCAGTAACATTATTTTGACAGCCGTGATATCTCACGTCAACGCAAAAACTCTGTTTATCAAATCTGGAATGGAGCTTCTGAGAGGATAAAGATCCCCGTCATCGTTGGGTTTTCTGCTTATTATCGGTGCGAGATCGGTTATGCAGTTGACAGAAAGATCGATCCAGTGAGATCGTCTGATAAACAAAAACACTGTGCCGTGATGTTCCGACGGCAAGACAAAAGGGAGGATGTGATATGCTGCATCGCGGCAAGACTCTGTCGGCTGCCCTGTTATCCACGGTATTCCTGTCCTCGTTGCTGCCCGGCGCCGCGTCGGCGCAGACCGATCCGATCAAGGTCGGTTTCATGACCGTCCGCTCCGGCGCGTTGAGTGCCGGCGGCCGACAGATGGAGGAAGGGCTGAAGCTGTGCGTCGACCAGCACGGCGGCAAGATGGCCGGCCGCGCGGTTGAGGTGATAACGGCCGACACCGCCGGGCAGCCGGCCGTCACCAAGACCAAGGCGCAGGAACTGGTGGAGCGGAACGGCGTGGACGTGCTGATCGGACCACTGGCCGCCTTCGAGGCGCTGGCGATCGACGATTATATCCGGCAGGCGAAAATCCCGACGATCTCTCCTTCCGCCGCCGCCGAGGACATGACCCAGCGCAAACCTAATCCCTGGTTCGTGCGGGCCGTCGGCACCTCGGCCCAGCCCTACCATCCCTTCGGCGAATATGCCGCCAAGGAACTGGGCTATAAGAAGATCGCGGTGATCGCCGACGACTTCGCCTTCGGCCACGAGATTGCGTCGGGCTTCCAGCGCACCTTCGAGGAGAACGGCGGGAAGGTCGTCCAGAAGCTCTGGTCGCCGCTCAATACGCCGGATTATGGTTCCTATATTTCCCAGATCGAGCCCGACGTGGATGCCGTATTCGCGGCGTTCGCGGGCGGCAACGGCATCAAGTTCCTCCAGCAGTACAACAACTACGGCATGACGACGCCCGTCCTGGGCGCCATGACGACGGTGGACGAGGGCGTGCTGAAGAGCATGGGCGACGAGGCGGTCGGCGTCATCTCCGCCGGCTGGTACAGCGCCGCGAACAGCAATCCGGGCAACAAGGAATTCACCGAGGCGGTGCGCAAGCAGTACGGTGCCGATCCCGGCTACTATACCGTCGGCGCCTATATGGCCTGCCAGTTCCTGAACAATGCGCTGGAGAAGGTCGGCGGCAATGTCGAGGACCGCGAGGCGCTGATGAAGGCGCTCCGCTCCGTCAGCATCGACAGCGGTCCCTACGGCAAGGTCTCGATCGACGATCTGGGCCAGCCGGTGATGGACGTCACGATCCGCAAGGTCGAGAAGAAGGACGGGCGCCTTCAGAACACGGTGGTCAAGACCTATCCCGCGACCAGCCAGTTCTGGACCTATGACCAAAAGGAGTTCCTGGCGCAGCCCGTCTACTCGCGCGACTACCAGCCGGCGAAGAAGTAATCCCGGATCAAGGCCCCATCGGGGCCGTGAGGACGCGTCATGCATTTTTACGTCATGCAGGGATTGAACGGGCTGGCGCTCGGTGCCCTCCTGTTCATTCTCTCCGCGGGATTCTCCCTGATCTTCGGGCTGATGCGGGTCGCGAACCTGTCGCACGGCGCCTACTTCATGCTGGGCGCCTATGTCGGCCTAACCTGCATCGACCGGGGCTACGGCTTCTGGGCCGGCGTGCTGGCCGGTGGAGCGACGGTAGCGCTGCTGGGCGGGCTGGTCGAACGGTTGATCCTGCGCAGGCTCGCCGGCCGGCCCCTGCAACAGGTGCTCGTGACGCTCGGCATTGCCTTCATCATCGCCGACGCTTGCATCTGGCTATGGACCGGCGATCCCCGGCCGGTGCCGTCGGGATTCGAGGGGGTCTTCCGCTTCCAGGGCTTCGTCTTCCCCAAATACCGCCTGTTCGTGGTCGCCGTCGCCTGCGCACTGGGACTGGCCCTGTGGCTGCTGATGGAACGGACGCGCCTGGGCGCCATGATCCGGGCCGGGGTGGACGACATGGACATGGCCCGAGCCATGGGCATCCGGACGTCCGTCCTATTCACCGTCGTCTTCTGCCTGGGCGCCGCGCTGGCGGGGGCCGGCGGAGTGCTGGCCGGACCGATCCTGTCGGTCTATCCCGGCCTCGACAGCGACATGCTGCCCCTGGCGCTGGCGCTGGTGGTGGTGGTGGTGATCCTGGGCGGCGTCGGCAGCCTGGGCGGCGCGTTCGTCGGCAGCTTCATCATCGGCTTCATCTACAGCTACGGTCAGGCCCTGCTGCCCGACCTGGCGTACGTGATCCTGTTCCTGCCCATGGTGCTGGTGCTGACGCTCCGGCCGCGCGGCCTGATGGGAAGGAGAACAGTATGAAACCGTCCCTGCTCTGGGTCGCGGCATTCGGCGCCGTGCTGATCCTGCTGCCGCAGGTCATCGATTCCGCCTACTACGTCAATCTTTGCAGCCAGATCCTGATCGCCGCGATCCTGGCTTCCAGCCTCAACATCCTGGTCGGGTTCGGCGGTCTGACTTCGCTGGGGCACGCGGCCTATGCCGGGACGGCGGCCTATTTCACGGTCTACCTGAGCGCCCATGCCGGGTTCGGCTATCTGGCGGGTGCCGCGATGGCCCTTGCCGGAACGACCGCTATGGCTTTGCTGTTCGGCCTGCTGGCGCTGCTGGCGCTGCGGGCCTCCGGTCTCGGCTTCCTGATGATCACGCTGGCACTCGGACAGATCCTGTGGGGCATCGCCTATCGCTGGGTCAGCCTGACCGGCGGCGACAACGGGCTCGGCGGCTTTACGCGGCCGCAGCCGTTCGGCATCGATCTGGCCGATCCGGCCGCATTCTACTACTTCGCGCTCGTGGTCTTCGGGCTGGCGTTGTTCGCGATCCACCGCTTCATGCATTCGCCGTTCGGCCAGAGCCTCCAGGGGACGCGCGACCAGCCGCGCCGCATGTCGGCACTCGGTTATAATGTCCGACTGATCCAATTGCTGAGCTTCGTTTATGCCGGGTTCTGGGGCGCCGTCGCCGGGCTGCTCTACGCCTATTATCACCAGTTCGTCAGCCCACATGTCCTGCACCTGACGACCTCAGCCGAAACCTTGCTGATGGTCATCGCCGGCGGGGCGGGGACGCTGTTCGGACCTGTGGTCGGCGCAGCACTGGTCGTGATCCTCAAGAACATGGCGAGCGCCTACATCGCCCGCTGGATGATGCTGCTGGGCGCCGTCTTCGTCGCCATCGTGCTGTTCATGCCGGACGGACTGGTGCCGGGCGTGTCGCGGCTGATCCGCCGGTTCAGGAACACCCGGCGGACAGCCGTGAAAAACACGGAACCTGACGCTGCGGCGCTGCCGCCAACCCTGGGCAAGAGGTCGGCATGAATACCGCAGTCCTTGAGATAGCCGGCCTCAACCGCTTCTTCGGCGGCCTGCCCGCGGTCCAGAACGTCACCCTCAAGGTCGAAGCGGGCGAGCGGCGGCTTCTGCTCGGCCCCAACGGCGCCGGCAAGACGACGCTGTTCAACCTGATCGCCGGCGATCTCAAGCCGAGTTCGGGAACGATCAGCCTGTTCGGCCGGGACGTGACGAAACTGCGGACCGATCAGCGCACCCAGTGCGGCGTCGCCCGCACCTACCAGATCATCACCCTGTTCGCCAAGCAGACGCTGGCCCACAACGTCGTACTGTCCCTGCTGGGCCTGCGCAAGCGCCGCTGGAACCCGTTCGCCGACCTGGGTGCGGAGAGCGCGTTGTGGGAGCGCGCCCGCGAGGTCCTGAGCCTTGTCGGACTGGGCCATGCCGCCGACCGTCCCGTGCTGGAGACCAGCTATGGCGAACGCCGCCGGCTCGAAATCGCCATGGCGCTGGCCCAGGACCCGAAGATCCTGCTGCTCGACGAGCCGCTCGCCGGCCTGTCCGCCGACGAACGGCTCGAGGTCCAACGCCTGCTGGAGCGCATTCCGCGCGACGTGACCATCGTCATGATCGAACACGACATGGACGTGGCGTTGGCCTTCGCGGACCGCATCACGGTTCTTCAGCGCGGCCAGATCGTGGTCGAGGGCACCCGAGCGGAAGTCGTCGCCGATCCCAAGACCAGGGAGGTCTATCTTGGCCACTGATGCCCTCGTCCTCGACGGGCTCGATTCCTTCTACGGCGACAGCCACGTCCTTCACGACGTCTCGTTCAGCGTCGGCGCCGGCCGCGTCCTGGGCCTGCTCGGACGGAACGGTGCCGGCAAGAGCACCTGCATCGGCTCGATCATCGGCTTCGTACGGTCCAGGGCGCGTGAGATGCGTCTGTTCGGCGAACCCATCGCGGGACTGAGCCCCGAGGCATTATCGTTCAAGGGCATCGGCTTGGTGCCGCAGGGCCGGCGCATCTTCCCGACGCTGACGGTGCGCGAGAACCTGACGGTGGCTGCCCGGACTTCCGCCAAGGGGCAGGGCGATGGCCGGCCGGGGTGGACCCTGGGGCACGTGTACGAGGCCTTCCCACGGCTGAAGGAGCGCGAGAAGCAGTTCGCCGGCTCGCTGTCCGGCGGCGAGCAGCAGATGCTGGCGATATGCAGGGCGCTGATGACCAATCCCCGCCTGCTGCTGCTGGACGAGCCGTCGGAAGGGCTGGCGCCGCAGATCATCCAGGAGGTCGCGCGTGTCCTGGTCGACCTCAAGCGCAGCGGCCTTGCCATCGTCCTGGTCGAGCAGAACACCGCGCTCGCCACCGATATCGCCGACGATGTCGTCATCCTGAACAGCGGGCGCGTCGCCCATAGCGGACCGGTCTCGACGATCCGCTCCAACGAACAACTCCTGGAAAAACTCCTGGGGATCTATTGAGGGAACCCATGTCTCAGATCAACGTCAACGGCGGCACCCTGGACGCCGTGGAACAGGGCACGGGCAAGCCTTTGCTGCTGCTGCACTCGCTGCTTGCCGACCGTTCGGTCTTCGACCGGGTCGTGCCGGCGCTGGCGTCGGGACGCCGCGTCGTGGTTCCCGACCTGCCGGGCTTCGGCGGCTCGTCGTCCGCCGGTTCGGCCATCGAGGGCTTCGCCGACCGGCTGGCCGAGCTGTTCCCGGCCTTGGACCTCGGCCCGGACACCGACGTTCTCGGCAACGGTTTCGGCGGTTTCGTCGCCAGCACGCTGGCGATACGCCACGGACATCGGTTCGACCGGCTGGTGCTGGCCGACACCGGGGTCGAGTTCTCCGATGCCAGCAAGGCGGCGTTCCACGCCATGGCCGGACGCGTCCGCGAGCATGGGATGGAGGGCGTCGTCGATATCGCGATGAAGCGACTGTTCCCCGACGCCTTCATCGAGGCCAACCCCGATGTCATCGCCGAGCGCCGGGCGGCGCTGGTCAAGACCGATCCCGTGCTGTTCGCGCAGGCCTGCGAAGCGCTGGCCGCTCTCGACCTCAAGGACTCCATCGGCTCCATCAGGAACAGGACGCTGGTCCTGGTCGGCAGCCTGGACGCCGCGACGCCGCCCCCGATGTCGCAAGAACTGGCGAAGGCGATCCCGGGCGCCGAACTGGTCGAACTGCCCGGGCTGGGCCATGCCCCGATGGTCCAGGATCCTGACGGGTTCGTAAGGGCGATCTCCGGTTTCCTTGGCCTTGAGGCCGGCGCCCGCATGCGGGCCGTCTGATCCATAACCAACCGGGAAGAACGCTTCATGCCTGTCGCTCGCATCGGCCGCTACGACATCCACTATCTGGAGGAGGGCTCCGGACCCGCCGTGGTGATGATCCACGGTCTGGCAGGAGATCACACCGCTTGGTTGCCGCAGGTGGCGGAACTGCGCGACCGCTACCGTGTCGTCGTCTTCGACAACCGAGGTGCCGGCCGAAGCACCCAGATGGACGAGGCGGTCAGCACCGAGGATCTGGCGGCGGATGCCATCGGCCTGATGGAGCGTCTCGGCATCGATCGCGCGCATATCGTCGGCCGGTCGATGGGCGGGGCTATCGCACAGCACATCGCCCTGAAGCGGCCCGAACTGGTCCGGTCGCTGGTGCTTTGCGCTTCCTTCGCCCGATTGGACCCGCTGGGCCATCGGGTGCTGACCAACATGCGGGAGGTGCTGGAATGGCGGCACGACTGGCGCGACCATGCCCTGCACTCGATCCAGAACTTCGTCGGCTGGCGGTTCTACAACAGCAAACCCGAACGCATCGACAAAATCATCGACCTGATCGGCGGCGAAACGCGCCTGCCGGAATGCTATATCCGCCAAAACCACGCCTGCCTCGAGCACGACACGCTCGACCGCCTGGGTGAGATCTCGTGTCCGACGCTGATCATGGGAGGCGGCCAGGACCCGATCTGTTCACCGACCGCAACGCAGTGGATGGCCGAGCGCATCTCCAACTCGCAGACGGTCATCTTCGAGGGTTGCAGCCACTTCTTCCTGATGGAGGACGCCGATAAGTTCATGGCGCAACTGACCGGCTTCCTGGACCAGCAGGCATAGTCGTCACGGTGCGGAGAGGGCGGGCCGACTGCGACATGTGAGGCCGGCTCCTGCGCCAAGTGTGTCAGGCGGACCGGCCCGCTAGTGGGCCGGCCGGCGGAAATCCGCCATATCTTGTCTGCCAGCACTCCTCCAGCGCTGGCACCGGGATTGCAATTTACCCGATGCGATCGTGAGCGGTGCGAAGCGCCGCCAGCCAACGAGCAAAAAACGCGATCCTATCGGGAGGAACACATGAAGCTGGACGGAAAGACTGGCTCTCGGGCAGGCATTCTCAATCCGGGTGTCTGGATGCTCGCCCTCGCCCTGATCGGCGGGTACGTCACGCCTGCACCTGCCCAAACGTCTACAGCGGCCGCCGGGAGCGAGAACCCGAACGATTGGCCGCAGTACCACCGCACCTCCAACGCATGGCGCTACAGCCCGCTCGACCAGATCAACAAGACGACCGTCAAGAACCTCAAGGTCGCCTGGCTGCACCAGCCGGGCGACATCACGATGGGCTTGCAGGCGACGCCCATCGTCGTCGGCGGCGTCATGTACTACATCGCGCCCAATAACAACGTCTTCGCGCTCAACGCCGCGACTGGCGAGCAAGTCTGGCATTACCAGCCGCAGATCGACCCGCTCGCCTATGAGAGCTTCTACGCGTCGGCCAGCAGGGGCGTCACCGTCGGCAACGGCAAGGTCTATGTCGGGACGATGGACGGGCGTTTCGTCGCCGTCGATCAGGAGTCCGGCAAGGAGGTCTGGTCCACCCGTCTGGTCGATCAGTCCAAGTGTTCCGGCTGCTTGTTCTCGTCCCCGCCCGTCCTGGCCGGCAATGTCCTGGTCGGCGGCACGACGGGCGGCGACCAGCCGCAGCGGGGCAAGATCTTCGCGGTCAATGCCGCGACCGGCGAGCCGGCCTGGACCTTCGACACGATCAACGCCAGCGAAGCGAGCTGGCCGGGAGATACCGGCGATGTCGGCGGCGGCGGAGCGTGGCTGCCGGGAACCTACGATCCCGTATCCGATACGCTGTTCATCGGCACCAGCAATGCCGCACCCGACTTCTACGGCGACGGGCGGAAGGGCGACAACCTTTACACCGCAACGCTGCTGGCGCTCGATCCCAAGACCGGCAAGCTGAAATGGCACCGCCAGGAGATCCCGCACGATACCTGGGACTATGACAGCGCCTACGAGGCGCTGGTGGTCGAGAGGGACGGGCGCGAGTTGATCGTCCACCTCAACAAGAGCGGTTTCGTCTTCGTGATGGAGAAGGCGACCGGCGCTCTGGTCAATGTCTGGCCGCTCAGCGAGACGTACAACTTCGTCAAGTCCATCGATCCCAGAACGGGAGAACTGATCGACCGCCGGCCGCTGGAGTTCGGCAAGGAGAACATCGTCTGCCCCTATCTGCTGGGCACCCGAAGCTGGAACCACGGAGCTTTCAATCCGAAGACCGGCCTGTGGTACACGAACGCGATGGAAGTCTGCGAGATCGCGGTTCCCGGCAAGCAGGACCCGTCCAAGCTCGGCATCGCCGGGCTCTACCTTGGCGTCGACAAGCTGGAGGCGGTCCCGCCCCCCGGCCGCAAGGCCAGCGCCCGCCTGGATGCCCGCGATCCCGTTACCGGCGAACGCAAGTGGACGGTCGATTACCCGCTGCCGGGTCTGGGCAGCGTCCTGACCACGGGCGGTGGGCTGGTCTTCAACGGCGACCCGGAAGGCATCGTCAGGGCCTATGACGCGGATGACGGATCGGTGCTGTGGCAGTTCCGGGTAGGGTCCGGCATCCGCAGCGGCCTTGTCAGCTATGCCGTCAACGGCAAGCAGTACCTTGCGGTCCCGAGCGGCTGGGGCTCGCTGGCTCCGGGGTTCATGGCCAGCGTGTTCCCGCGCGTCAAGGAGTTGCAGGGCGGCGCTACGATGGTCGTCTTCGCCCTGGACTGATACCGGCGGGTTTGAAGATCGACCGGTGAAATGCGGGCTGCCGGGTCATGGACCGGGCAGCCCGGATCACCTGCTTGTCAATTCGGCGGAAACGATCATCATGCGCATTCCTGATACCAAGGCCCAGCCCAAGGTCCGGCGCCGCATTGCCGGCATCGTGACGGCTGTTTTGCTCGTCGCATCTCCCGCAGTGTCCGGTGCGGCCGATCCTGCTCCGACCGTCAATCTGGAATCGTCCGATACCATCGGGAAGGGCGCGACACGTTTCAACCAGAGTTGCGTCTACTGTCACGGCTATGCCGGCACGGGCGGCAAGGGCGCCACCTTGCAGCGGCGGAACGACCTGACGCCCGCGGCGCTTTTCACCGTGATCTCCAACGGCAGGAAGCGCGGGGCGCTGGTCATGCCGCCTTGGAAAAGCACGCTCAGCGAGGAGGAGATATGGGAGCTTGCGGCCTATATCCTGTCGCTGCGGACGATGCCGGAGCAGAAGCCATGAAATGCTTCCAATCCGTCCTGCCAGCGGTGCTTTCCTTGATTGCCGCGACCTCGACTCCCTTCCAAGCCCTCGCCGGGACCCTGGAGGAGATGCGGAAGGCCGGGTATCTGGAAGTCTGCGCCGCGCCGGATGCCTTGCCCTCTTCCAGCCGGGCTGCCGGTCGTCCCGGTTTCCAGCTAGAACTGGGCGAGCGGATCGCGCGGGAACTTGGTCTCGGCTTCAGGATCACCTGGATCAAGAGCAAGGAATACGCCGGCCGGACCCACTGCGACGCCTTCATGTCGGCGGCCAGCCTTCCCGAGGATGCGGACGAACGGCGGGCGGCGGAAACCGCTCCGGCCACGCGGCGGTTCCCGAGACTGCTGACACGGCCTTACATGGATGTCCGCTTCGTCCTGGCCGCGGGCGCCGTGCGAAGCGAGATCCGGGATCTGGACGATCTCCGCACCCGCCATGTCGCCGTACCCAGCGGTTCCTGGGCGCACTATGTCCTCAACAGCCGGGTTATTCCCGTCTGGGTCCGCTTCACCAGCGACGCCGATATACTTGACGCGGTTGCTGCCGGCGAGGCCGATGCCGGCGTCGTTTCCCTTCAGGGCCTTGGCTGGTACCGCAAGAACTCCCCGGGGTCGCCGGTCGATGTCGTCAGGGGTGTGACGGTCGATCCGGCCCTGGACTATCAGGCGGCGATAGCCTTACGCCGTTCGGACTTCGCGACCGTCAAGGCGGTGGACGAGGTGATCGACCGGCTGGAGGCGGATGGATCGCTCGGACGCATCCTGGAGACGTATGGAATTGAAGGCAGCGGGCGGTAGCAGTCGCTACGCTTCGGCATCGGCCAACCAAAGCCGCCGCTTGCGGTGGATCGTCGATACGTTGATGCCCAGCTTCTGCGCGGCCTGGGACAGGTTGCCCCCGCACAGCCGGATCGCCCGCTCGACAGCTTCGCGCTCGACTTCCGCCAGGGGCAGGATACGGTCGTCGTCGGGAACGCCGGGCTTGTCCCGGTACGGGACGGAACGGTTGCCCGGCTGGGCCGACTCGCCACCCAGATCGTCCGGCAGCATCTCGGCCGTGATGACGGGCTTGTCGTTGAGGACCACGACGCCGCGCAGGACATTCTGCAATTGTCGGATATTGCCCGGCCAAGTACCGTGCAGCAGGCGGCTTTCCGCATCCGGGCTCAGTTCCCGCTTGCCGGTTCCCTCCTGCTCCGCGATGCGGGCCAGCAGGTGGCGGGCGATCAGCAACACGTCGCGGCCGCGTTCCCTCAGCGGCGGCAGGTGTACCGGCAGCACGTGGAGCCGGTAGTAAAGGTCTTCGCGGAAGCGGCCGGCGCGGACTTCTTCCAGCGGGTGCCGGTTGGTGGCGCAGATCAGGCGCGCGTCGATCCGCACCGTGCCGCTGCCGCCGACCGGCTGGATCGCACCGGTCTGGACGAAACGCAGCAGCTTGGCCTGGATCGCGGGTTCCATCTCGCAGACCTCGTCCAGGAAAAGCGTGCCGCCGTCGGCTTGGGCGACCAAGCCCGTCCGGTCGCGCACGGCTCCGGTGAAGGCGCCGCGCGCATGGCCGAACAGCTCGGATTCGACCAGATCGCGCGGGATCGCCGCGCAATTGACCGCGATCAGCGGCGCATCGCGGCGCGCGCTGCGGCGGTGGATCGCTTCCGCGCAGAGTTCCTTGCCGGTGCCGTTCTCGCCGGTGATGAAGACCGGAGCGCTGCTGCGGGCCGACAGGTCGATGACGCGGTAGACCGCCCGCATCGTCATGTCGGCGCCGATGAAGCCCTCGAACCGCTCCGAAAGCCGGTCTCCGCCCAGATCGTCGCCGCCCAGCAACTCGACCACGCGCGACAGCCGGCGCCGGTCGAGGGCATTGGTCAGCGTGGTCTCCAGCCGTGGCGCGTCGAACGGCTTGGTCAGGAAATCGTCAGCCCCGGCGTGGATGGCGGCCACCGCCGTCTCGATGGAGCTGTTCGCCGTGATGACGATGACGGCTGTTCTGGCATCCTCCCGCCGGATCTCCTCGACCAGCGTCATGCCGTCGCCGTCCGGCAATTGGAGGTCGCACAGCACGGCATCGGGCTGAAAACGCTTCACGGCATCCCGCGCTTCGGCAAGGGAAGCAGCCAGCCGGGCGGCTACCCCCGCCTGCTCAAGATAGCGCAGATAGATTCGAGCAAGGCTCAGGGTGTCTTCTACCACCAGCACCAGCCGGGCGTTCTGCAAGTCCAACCTCCAAATTGCAGTGCAGTACGGAAACGATCGTTTATCTTTCTTAGTTTCCCAAGTATGAACGGCAAGCGCTTAAAGCGGTTTCACTCACTCCATCCAGCCCCGATCGGCCGCAAAAACGCACGCCGTTGCAATTTGCCATGGTGAAATGCGACTGGGGCAGGCCCGCAGCCCTCCTCCCTTGCTCAATAGACGGCATATCCAAAGCCTTTGAGGCGAAGACATCGGGCTGGCATGGCAAATGCAAGTAAATCGCTAAGTTCAATCCGAGAGGGCATCATGCAGGAAATCCTGGTGGTCGATGATGATGGGACCTACCGCACCATCGTAATGCGGGTCCTGACCCGCGCCGGGTTTTCGGTTTCGGGGGTCCGGACGGGTGAGGAAGCGCTGGCGGTTCTCGAACAGAGTACGCCCAGCGTCGTCGTGACCGATATCCTGATGCCCGACATGGACGGGCTGGAACTGATCCGCGCCATCCGGCGCACCGGGCGCGGCATCGGGATCATTGCGATTTCCGGCGGCGGCGATCCGATGTTCGACTTCCTGCCCGCCGCGTCCATCTTCGGCGCCGACATGGCGTTAAGGAAGCCCTTCGAGCTTGCCTCCCTGGTCGAGGCGGTCAACCGGCTCCTTCTGGCGCAGCAAGCCGGGCCGGCGCAGTCCCGCACCCAGGCAATCGGCAGCCGCTGAATTAAACGATAAAAATCATAAAACTCGAAGGGTTTCAGACATGTTCGGTCTCATTCGTTCCAAGAAGTCATCCGATGCGGAAGCCTTGCTGAAGGCCCTGGACATGTCCCAGGCAGTGATCGAGTTCGACATGGACGGTATCGTGATCAACGCCAACAGGAATTTTCTGTCCACGGTGGGTTACACGCTGCCCGAGATCCAGGGGAAGCATCATCGCATGTTCGTCGAACCGGCTCAGGCCTCCAGCCAAGAGTATCTGGATTTATGGGGAAAGCTGCGGCGCGGAGAGTTCCAGGCCGCCCAGTTCAAGCGCATCGGCAAGGGCGGGCGGGAAATCTGGATCGAAGCTTCCTACAATCCAATCCTGGACGCCCGTGGCAAGCCCTGCAAGGTCGTCAAGTTCGCGACCGACATCACCATCCGCAAGGCGCGCGAGGCCGATTTCCAGGGACAGGTCGCTGCGATCGGCAAGTCCCAGGCGGTGATCGAGTTCGATCAGGGCGGAACGGTGATCGCCGCGAACAAAAATTTCCTGTCGCTGATGGGCTATACGCTGGCCGAGGTGCAGGGCAGGCACCACCGCATGTTCGTCGATCCGGCCACGGCATCCGGTTCGGACTATGCGCTGTTCTGGGAGAAGCTGCGGCGTGGAGAGTTCCAAGCCGCTCAGTTCAAGCGCATAGCCAAGGATGGGCGCGAGATCTGGATCGAGGCATCCTACAATCCGATCCTGGATGCCGACGGCAAGCCCATCAAGGTCGTCAAGTTCGCTACGGATATCACAAGGCAGGTCGAGCTTCTGGGTCATCTGAAGACGCTGATCGATCACAACTTCGGGGAGATAGCCGAAGCGCTGGAGCAGTCGGACGGCCAGTCGGCGGCAGCGATGAACGCCGCCACCGATACCTCCGGCAATGTGCAGGCCGTCGCCGCCGCCGCCGAGGAACTGGCGAGTTCCGCCCTCGAGATTTCCACGAGCATGGCGAGATCGAGGACGGCGGCCGACGAAGCGGGCCGGCAGGCGGAAACAGCCGATCGCGCGACCCAGCGCCTTGCCGACGCTGCCCGCCAGATGACCGGCATCATCGACCTCATCAGGAGCATCGCCGGGCAGATCAACCTGCTGGCGCTCAATGCGACGATCGAGGCAGCCAGGGCGGGAGAGGCCGGCCGGGGCTTCGCCGTCGTGGCGACCGAGGTGAAGAACCTCGCAAATCAGGCCGCCCGGGCGACCGACCAGATCTCCGGCGAGATCGACGGCATCCAGACGATCTCCGGCGATGTCGTCGGCGCTTTGGGCGGCATCCGGTTGTCCATCGAATCGGTCCGCGACTATGTACTTACGACCGCCAGCGCCGTCGAGGAGCAGACCGCCGTCACGAGCGAGATGTCGCGCAGCATGCAAGGTGCTTCCACCGCCGTTTCCTCCATCACGCGGAACATCGGCGATATCGGATCGTCGATCCGGCAAGTCGCGGCGGCGGTCGGCAAGACCAAGGAGGCGGCACGTGTCCTTGCGCGCTAGCCCCGGAGCACCTTCCCGTCCTCCAGCACCATGTATTCGCCCGGATGAACTGAACAAAATCGCTCGTCATGCGATAGACTTGTTCTCGCTATCGTACAAACGGAATTGAAGATGGCTACACGCAGGCGGTTGACCGACGACGAGTTGTTCAGACTTGCAGACGAGGCGCATGACCGTTGGGGTACCGTGACGGTGTCGGCGCTCCAGCATGCCGCGGGCGGCGGTAGTGCCGCACGGCTCAAGAAGATCATCGCCGAGTGGGAACGGCGGCAGGGCAAGGGCGGCCCGGAAGCTCCCGACGAAGAACCGGCAACCGCTCCGGAAGCTCTGTCCGGCGGCGGCGAGGAAAGTGCCGGCGAAAGCATTCAGGAGCCGGCGGATGTTGAAACCGGCTCACGCGGCGCCTATGACAGGCTTCTCGACGAGCTGCGCGAGACCCGGCGCGCCCATGCGGAAGAAACGGCGCGGCTTAACCGCCTGATCGATGCACTGATTGACGAGCTGAGAGCGCGGCGCTGACGACGGATCTTGGACGGAAGCCGCTTTTGCGGCCGATTACTGGCTGACCGAGCGAGATTAGTCGTCGTCGACAAATTGCCGGACGGCCTGTGGGCGGAGCCTCGGAGCAGGAAACGTCCGCACGTCTCCTCCCGTCTCTGAAACCTCCGGCCCGGACGGTTCCTTGTTATTGCAGCGATGCTATGACGGTTTCGTGATCCATCGCCATGTCGGCAAGCCGTTGCTCGTCCAGGTCCACTACGACGTAGAACGGCTTTCGCATTTCGGCGCAATAAGCGGAATCTCCCAGTTCGATCAGGCGCTTGGACTCCCCGTTGGAAATGCGGGTGTGCATCTTGTCGAAAGCTTCCACTCCACCCAGACGGGCGGCTACGTCCAGTTGGGAACGACGGAGAAGCGATGAATTCCGGACGGTGAAATCCGCATATCTCTTGAACGCCGCAACATCCGCCCAGACCTTGCCGCAGGCCAGACCCGCCAGCATCGTTTGGGTTTGCAGCGCCACGACGCGGTCGGCCATCGTGAAGTCCGGCATCGTCCGGGACTGGATCAAGTCGTCGGCACCGATGGACGAACCGATGGAAACGGCAGTCGGGGCAGCGATCTGCCGACTCTCGAACCCTTGCCTTGCGGCGCCATCGCTTTCCACTTCGGGAGAGGACTCCAGTAACGAGACATCCGCTCCGGCCTGCCCGGCGATGGCCTGTACCGTCCGCATGTCGAAAGCAGGCTGGACGAACTTCATGCCTGCGTGACTGACCGGGGCACTCGCGATCGAGACTGTATCTGGCGATTGGGAGACATTCAGCCGTTCTCCGGCGCCGGTCTCGGCACAGCCGGCCAGCAAACTTCCGGCCAGGGGGAGCAGGGCGAGGGCGGAAGGCAGGGCAGAAGAATGCCGCAGGCCCCGGCGAGCTGAAAATCCCATTTCCGCCTCTTATGGAAATAAACTGAGGAGTTGTCGTCTAAAATGACTCTACCACTGCTGCTGGCGCGGTTGACGATCTCCCAGGGAGTAGTTTTTGCAGGAAAAGGAATATGTGACTATACACCGGCACCTGTCCAAAAGATGCTTATCCGACCCAAGTAACAACAACATCATCCTATATAACGGCAATCACGATGCGCAGTAATATGGACGTGTGTTCGGATGGTAACTGGCGAGTTTAGTCAGGCCTATGGGTCATATTGACAAAGCTATTATCAGTGCATGAAGTCAGCCATCGGTCTGAGACAATCAGGATTAACGTCTGCCGGCCCATAGCCACAAGCTCTCGAACCGACGAACGGTTTGCCCGAAGCCTGCATATTCCCCGCAGAACATGCTCAAACCGTCATGACGATCTTTCCGAAATGCCCGTTGCTGCGCATATAGGCAAGCGCATCGGCAGCCTGATCGAGCGGGAAAGTCTTGTCGATCGGCAGGCGCAGCCGGCCCGCCGTTACGGCATCCCAGAGATCTTCGCGCATCAGCCGGTTGATCGTCCGCACCTCCTCGACCGAGCGGGTGCGGAAGGTGACCCCGATATAGGAGATCCGCTTCAGCGCGTGCAGATCGAAATCGAAGTCGCCCTTGAAACCACCGAGCCGGCCGACATTGACGATTCGCCCAAGCACCGCCGCAGCCTGCATGTTCTGGTTCATGACGCCCGCCGAAACATGGTCGACGATGACATCCACGCCCTTGCCGCCGGTGGCGCTCAGTGCGTGCTCCGGCCATTCCGGATCGGAAGGATCGAGAGCCAGATCGGCGCCGAATTCCTGAAGCCGCGCCCGCCGCCCGGCATCCCTGGCGGTTCCGATCACGACGGCGGCCCCCATGAGCTTGGCGATCTGGAGCCCCATCAGCCCGACGCCGGAACTGGCGCCCTGGATCAGGACGCTTTCTCCGGCGCCCAGCCGCCCATTGGTAACGATGGCGTCATGCATCGTTTGCAGGGCGAGGGGCAGGGTAGCGGCTTCCTCGAAGCTCAGCCCGGCGCCGACCGGGGCGACGCGCCCCCAGTCGGCTACGGCGTATTCTGCATAGCCGCCGCTCCCGGTACACATCACCCGGTCACCCGGCTTGATGCCGGATGGAACCTCGGCACCCGTCTCGATCACCTCGCCGGCCCATTCGAGACCCGGAATTGTGCCCGGACCGCCGATGGCGCCATGGCTGCGTCCGCTGGTCACGATCAAGTCGGCGCGGTTCAGGGAGCAGGCGCGGACGCGGACCAGGACCTCCGCCGGTTTGGGCTGGGGCACGGGAGCGTCGCCGAGTGCAACGCCGCCATCTCCAAGAACGATTGCCTTCATCTTTCTTCCCTCCGCGGCGCCGATCCGCAAATACCGGCCATAGAACTTTTATAGCAAACCCTCCGGCGGTCAAAAGGTCGCCGCTGATTTTCCGCTCCTGCATGCTGCTGCTCGCCGGATGCTCGCAGCGCACACTGCAAGCATCCATGCGCGGCCGTTGTCAATCAACCTGTCCGATTTCCGGGAGCCAGCTCACCGGAGCTTGGTTCCGGGCAAGGGCCGAGCGCACGATCCGGCCGATCAGTTCGTGGAACGGGATGCCCGCCAGTTCGCACATCACGGGAAGATCGGAGTTGTGGGGGCGAAGCCCCGGCAGCGCATTGGCTTCAAGGATGTAGGGGTTGCCCATGGCATCCGAGCGTATGTCGATGCGCCCGCCGTCCCGGCAGCCCAGGGCGTTCCAGGCAGCCAACGCGAGCCTGCCCGCCAATCGCGCTTCCGGGTCGTCGACCAGGACCCCGGGGAAGCCGGTCGCGTATTTGAAATAGACGGGCTCGTCGCCCAGCAGTTTCTCCAGCACGCCGACCGGTCTCGCGTCCGGTCCGGTACCGAGGATTCCCACGGTGAACTCCCGCCCCGACAGATAGGTTTCGACCAGCGCGGGCTGCGCGAAGCGCGTGATGACGTGGCGGCAGCGCGCCTCGAGCGCAGCCGGCGAATCGACCTTCGATTCCGGTGACACGCCCTTGCTGTTGCCCTCCTGAAGGGGCTTGACCATAAGGGGAAATGGAAGATCGACTTGGCCGACATCGGCCTGCTCCGCCACGATGGCAAAGGGAGGAGTGGGCAGGCCATGGTCGCGGAGCACGCGCTTTGCCATCACCTTATGGAGGGTAAGGGCACAGGTCAGTGCGTCGGAGAAAGTGTATGGGATGCGCCAGCCGTCGAGCAGCGCCGGGATCTGGGCCTCGCGGCCGATCCCGTGCATCCCCTCGGCCATGTTGAAAACCAGGTCCCAACGGTCGCCCCGCAGCAACCGGCCTGCAAGATCTTCGAGATTTCCGACCCGATCGACTTGCCAACCGTGGCGCTCCAGCGCTTCTTGGATGGCGTCGATGGTTTCAGGGTAGTCGAATTCCGCGGCTTCTTCGGCGGTGAAGCCGAGTTCAAGGTAGCGATCACGAAGATCGTAGGTCAATCCGATGCGCATTTGCGATACGACCACAATTTAAAATTAGTAATTTGGTGAATACTGCAAGCGGAAACGGTCAGCTGTCCATTCTTGCTCCAACAGGTTACGGAAGCAGCCTCGCTGAAGCTGAACTGCGGCGGGCTGGGATGAAAACGATTGTCAGTTCAGCCTAAAAAGTGTAATCTATATATATTTTCTTATAGAAAATGTATATGAAAATAAGGTTCTACCTTAAAGGGCATCATGTCGATCGGCGCCTCGATCAAACCCAACCTGCTCGCGATCGTGCCGCCCTATGCGATCTGGGGTCCTCCAGCGGGCGCAGCAGCGCTGCTGGCCTACCTCAAGGCTGCCGGCTGCGATGATTTTTCCTTCCTTGATCTTCGGCTGTTCGCCCCCGACGTGACAAAGCCGACTTACCGGGAGATCGGTCCCTTCGGTGAGTCGTTCGTCCTCGACGTGCCAGACCTCCCGCTGGTGCTCGCCGTACTCGAACAGTTCCGGCTTGGCGGGGATCTCCTCGACCTGCCCGATGCGATAGTCGAGCCGTTCTGCCTGGAGCGCGGCTTGAACTCGCTGCACCTGCACTCCTACCTCGCGCGCATGGGGCACCTCGTGACGTCGGTGTTCGACCGGATTCCGGAGCTCCACTTCGTCGGCTTCTCGGTTTGGACCTCCAACTACCTGACGACGCTGCTTGCCGCCGCCTGCCTGAAGCGGCGCAAGGATGCTCCATTCATCGTGGCGGGCGGGCCACAGGTTTCGCAGAGTTCGACGGCGGCGCAACTCGGGCTCAGGGCAGGCCTCTTCGACGCCGTGGTCGTCGGCGAGGGCGAGCAGGCGCTGCTCGACCTCTATGCCGGCTTTTCCTCCACCCGGCGCACGGTCGCCGCCCAGGTGGGAGGGACGCTCGCGATCGACCCGGACGACGGCGCTTTCGTCCACAAGCCGCGCGGGCTTCTCAAGCTTCAGGAATTGCCGCTGCCCGACTTCGACGAAATGCACCTTCCCGCGTACTCCCTGGGAGGCAAGCGCGTCGTCTCCTATCAGCTTTCGCGGGGATGCACCGACAAGTGCAGCTTCTGCAGCGAATGGGTCTTGTGGGAACGTTTCCGCCTGACGCAGATGGACCGCGCCGTCGCGGACGTGAGAGAACTCCAGCGGCGTTGGGGTGCCGAGCGAATCTGGTTCACGGACTCGCTGCTGAACGGATCTCCCAACCATCTGAGGACCTTTGCCCAGGGTCTGATCGACAAGGACGTTCGGATCGACTGGAGCGGCTACATGCGCGCCCAAACCGACGGCGAAACCGCACGGCTGCTGCGCCGCTCGGGTTGCATGTGGGTCTTCGTCGGGGTCGAATCGCTGGACGACGAGACCCTCCGGCGGATGAACAAGCGCCGGACCGAACAGCAGAACCTCGACGCGGTGCAAGCCTTCCTCGACGCCGGGATCCAGGTCAAGGTCGGCCTGATTCCCGGTTTCCCGGGAGACACTCCCAAGAGCTTTCTCCGAACGGCCGCCCGGCTGCACCGCATGATGGCGAACCATCGGCTCCTTGGCGTCAGCCACGAGGCATTCACGGTGCTTCCGGGCCAGCCGATATACGACAACCTCGAAGCCTTCGGCTTGACGCCTATCCCCTGGTCCGACGAGGTGCTGGGCATAGCCCCGGCGCTGTCCGATATCGCCGCCCGGAGCCGGTGCCGGGTGGAGGGCGCCAACCAGGGGATCGACCGGCTGGGCGAATATGCCGTGTCCTTGTCCCTCACGGGACCCGCCCAGCCCTTCGACGGCGATGCCGACCACCTGCGCGAGAAGATCACCGCGTACGACCTCGCCACCACGGCGCTCGGAGACGACGTGTGGCTGGTGCGCACCGTATCGTCCCTGGGCCACACCGTGGGTCTGCTGCTCACCACCGGGGAGCAGCGAGAGCTCCTGTCCTGTGCCGTCGAAGGGGTGCGTCCCGTCCCGGTGTGCGACGCTGCCGAGCTGGGCGCCGCCATTCGCCGCCTGCTGGCCCGTCACGCCGTCGGCATCCCGCCGGAGGCGCCACCGGTGGCCGCCGCGCGCTACCGATCCTTGCCGCCTCTCGCCGAGGGAGCGAGCCTTGCGATCGGACCGCATACGATCGCGCGGCGCATCGGATCTTCGCTGTGGCTGGCCAACCTCGCGACCGGCAACTTTCACGCGATCGGGATCGAGGACGCGGTTGCAGCAGCCATCCTCTGCGGGGCCGAGCCGCCGATGCTGCCCGCCGCCGTCGATCTCGCCGAGCGCGGGCTCCTTGTCTATGCAACCCTGCCCGCGGCGGCACCGGTCGCGGCGCTCCGGGACAGGCGTCCCGCCTCCCCATCCGCGTGATCCGGCCTGATCCCGGACGTGCCCCCTTACGGAGACCCAGCCTCATGGCCGATCCAGCCCCAGCCAGCCCCAACCCGCCTCCTCACCTCGCCACCGAGGCCCGCTGGGGCGAATGGCGCCAGCAGCTCTCCAACCGCATCAGGACGATCGAGGAGTTGCGGGAGTGGATCGACATCACTCCGGCCGAAGTCGAAGCGATCGAGCGATGCCGCGGCAGATACCGCTGGAGCATCACTCAGTACTACGCCTCGCTGATGGATCGGCACGACGAGAACTGCCCGATCCGCCTTCAGGCGGTGCCCAGTCCCGGAGAGTTCGTGGAATACCTGGGCGCCGAAATCGATCCCGTGGGTGACATGGTCTACCGGAAGACCAACCGCGTGATCCACAAATACCCGGACCGCGTGGCGCTCCTTGTCACCAGCGTCTGCCCGGTATACTGCCGGCATTGCACACGCAAGTACCACACCACGAACGTCGACGGCACGTATTTCGAGGAGCGGGAAGGGGCCTCCTTCGAGCCTGACGTTCAATACATCGCGGATCATCCCGAGATCCGGGACGTCCTCCTGACGGGGGGCGACCCGCTCATGTACACCGACCAGAAGCTCGAAGCCCTGCTTCGCGCCCTCCGGGACATACCCCATGTCGAGATCCTGCGCATCGGCAGCCGCTTTCCGGTGTTCATGCCCGCCCGGATCACCCCGGAGCTCTGCCGCATGCTCGAATCCCTGCATCCGGTATGGCTGAACACGCAGTTCAACCACCCGAAGGAAGTCACGCCGGAAGCCGCCGCCGCCTGCGACATGCTGCTGCGTCACGGCATCCCCGTGCAGAACCAGTCGGTGCTGCTCAAGGGCGTCAACGACGACGCCGGGACGATGCGAGACCTCGTGCAGGCGCTGCTCAGGATCCGCGTCCGGCCCTACTATCTGTATCACTGCGACAACGTCAGCGGCGTCTCCCACTTCATGACAAGCCTCGAAGAGGAGCGCGAGATCATGGAGCAGCTTCTTGGCTTCACCACCGGATTCTCCGTCCCGCAATACGTGCTCACGACAGACTACGGCAAGATCCCAGTCTCGCGGCAGGTCGTTCACCGCGATGAAGACGGTAATGTCTGGGTGGAAAACTACAAGAAACAAAAGAAGAACCTGGGGCTCATCCTGCGCTGACACGAGTATCCGTGCATTCCCGCCTTGATCGATCGAGTGCATTCACACCAATTCATCAGAGAGGACAAGACAGCATGAACGCAACAGATCCGGCGGCGCTTCGGGAGCTCGGCTGGAGGAGGTATGACCGCGCGGGCATCCTCGGTGACTCTTTCGACGGCTTCGGCAGCTCGCTCGCGCAGCTCCAGCGCTTCTTCCGGGACCTTCCGCCCGATCGCTACGCGCCGGACTCCGGACGGTTTCGCCGGCATACGCGGGGTGTGTTCCTGCCCTGGGAGGACCGCCTGAGCTGGCTTCCGAACCTTGAAGACGCCCAGTACGGAAGTGTCGTGGATTACGACATGCAGGGCTACAATCCGGAATTCGCCTCGGTGAAGCGGCAGATGCCCGCTGTTCCGGACGCCGTCCGAATGGACCCGCTCGTCGAGCGCATCGTGCGTTTCGACGTCGCGCAGACCTTGTGGCTCGGTGATTTCGCGCGGACGCCGCTCAGCGTGGGAGTGGGTTGCATGCTCCTCTCGGTAGACGAGGCCGGCCGGGAGGCCGCAGCCACGCCGAATGAGCTTCACAAGGATGGCGACGCCGTAGCCTTCACCTTCATACACCTCATTCTGCGCGACAATGTCGAGGGAGGAACGAACTACATCGCGCCGCCGCGCTGCGTCGGCCTGCTCCCCTGTGAGCTGTCCAAGGCGATGATCGACGCGGAGTTCACGCTCCATGACGAACTGGACAGCTTCGTCGTGCACAATTCGCGCGTGAGCCACCACGTCAGCCCGATCCGGCAGGACAAGGCGGGCGCGGCGGGTCAGCGCGGCGTGCTGATCGTAGCGGTGTCGCCGCTGGTCAAACAGCTCTGAAGGGCGTGCGGGGCGGGCTCCGCCGCGCTGCGCCTCAAAGCAGGATCGCTTCCGGTACGGGGGTGCAGCGGGCGGAGGCTACCAGCGCCGGCCAGTGGCGGATCAGGAACGCGAAGTCGTGGATTCCCCGGGCGACCTCCTCCACGAAGTCGGGGCCGTGCTCGACGGCTTCGGCCACGGCCAGCAGGCGGCCCCTGCGTGCGGCGTCGTCCGCTTCCCCCGCAGCGGTGCGGTAGATCGCCGCGAAAGCAGCGGGCATGCCGGTCATGATGGGCATGGAGGCCTCCAGGGCGGCGAGAAGGCTGGCGAGGTATGCCGCGGTGTCGATGCCGCCGGACGCGGTGAGAAAGCCAGCCGGGTGCGCGCGCAGGGTGCGGTGGTGGGCGACGAGCACCGGCCAGACGATCATATGGCGGAGGTCGCGGCGCGCATAGTCGACCACGGCGTCGAGGTCGCGCTGCCCGGCGCGCGCGGCGTCGTAGCGGTGCAGCACTTTCCGGGAGTGATAGATGATCGGCCGTCCAAGAAAGCGCAGGGCGTTCCGGCGGAGATAGTCGCTGCCCAGGGTGCCGCGGATGGGCATCTCGGGCAACTCCAGGAAGATGTCGGCGATGGTGCTGGCGCCTACGCAGGTGCGGGCATTTACGTCCTCTTCGAAGAAGTCGCGATCATGGCGGATATCCGGGCCGGAAACCATGTATTGGTCCGTTTCCCGCATCAGCGCCTCGCGGGAGGCATCTGGAGAGGCGAGGAGCTCGATTTCAACGACGTGCCGGACATCGACCGCGAGCAGGTCGCGGCGGTCATGCACGGCGCTCCCGAAGGCGTCGGTGCCGACGAAGGAAACGATATCGGCAGCGGCGAGCGTTCCGCTTTTCACTTCGAGATCGAGATCGGCGACACGCGCATCGATCGCCTGGAGTTCAAGAACACACGGATAGGCTGGTCCGAGGCCGGGCCTGTCGTCGATGCGCACGTCGGAATCCCGGCGGTGCAGTACCCGCGCTCCGACCGCCGCCGCAAGGAGCGCCGCCTTGTTCGGTCCGGCGCCGTAGGGCGCTTCACGGGGATGCAGCAGGGCCAGCAGCCGCTCTCGTCCGTTCGCCGGCAGGTCGGCGCCGTCGACAACGGCGCGCAGGAAGGCAGCGGTTCCCGCCCAGTTCATATGGGCGACGTCGATCCCGTGACGGGTACGCGCCGCAGCCAGGGCATCTCGGTGGGCGCCGCTCCACGGACGGTCGCCGTGCTCGATGAGCGCGACGAGGCAGCCGCCGGCTTTCTCGCGGATCAGCAAAGCCTCTTGAGCGAGCTGCTCGACTTGATCGGCGCATTGCCGGTCCGTCGGCACGTATATCAGGTTGGCAGGCATGCGAACTCCGGGTCGGATGGTTCAGAGGACGGATCGACCGTCACAGGGTCCACGTTACGCACGCGCACATGCCAGTGCACGTGGAGGCGATAGGGCCGGCCGTCCACCGAGACCGGCACCGGCGGCATATGCGTCCAGCAGCCAAGCGGGCGGGCAGGGCAGCGGTGGCTCAACGAGATGGCCCGCATCGATGCACGGTTCACGATCTCCTCCTGGCCGAGATCGGCGAGGCGGACGAGCGGCCCGAAGCGGGCGCGCTCGTCCGGATCGAGCGGCTCGACGCCCTGTACAGCGAAGGTCATGCCCACGACGTGGCGGATGCGCATCTCCGGCGGCAGCTCGGCATTGCGGCGCCGCACCTCCCGCATGCCGGCCCACCGCGCGTCGCCGGCGAGCTCGCGCTGCGGCCACTCCGGCAGAACGCCCAGGAAATCGATGAGGGCGGTCGCCTGTGGGCCGTCCTCGATGATCGTGTCGTACAGGGCGCGGTCGTAGATCTCGACCGGCTCCTTCGACAACTCCTGCATCACCCAACCGTCGCAGGGCAGACGGTACACGCAGTCCGCGGCTACCTCGAAGCGGCCATCCGGGCGGAACGGTGCTGCTTCGGCAATGATGTGTTCTCTTGAACCGGGCCAGGAACGCACTTGATCGAGCGAAACCGTCTCGATGTAGCCCCCATGCCGGCTCCAATCCTCGCGCAGGCGGACGAAAGCGGCGTGCTTGCAAGGATCGTCGCGATGCGCACAAAGGTCCATCGTCGCGCGGACGATCGCGTCGCCGATGAACAGGCGCCGGTATCTGCCATACCATGCCCGCGCCTGGGCATCGCCCGCATCCTGCGGCACGATGCGGGTGGCCGATGCGCGGACCGCGGCCGTGGAGGACGATGGGCTCATTTCAGGGACAGGGATGAGGGGGGCCAACCGCACGAGGGTTGATTTGTCAAGGACGGCACCATCGACCGAAGGTTCAAGCTGATCGTTTCGCGTAAGCCGACCCTATAGAAATTAGGGTAAAATGTCAATTAAATACAACTATGCGCACATAGTTCAAGGGTGGTTTCAACCGCATTCGCGGGCCGCTTCCCGCGTCAGCACAAATGATGCCGCCTGGGACAGGCTTCATCTTTCACGAAGGCTTTCCTGTTTATAGCGCAGCATCGGGGCCAGCAGGTATTCGATGACGCGGCGCTGGTCGGTCTTGATCTCGACCGAAACAGCCATGCCGGGGCCGAGCGGGATTTGCTGGCCGTCCACCGCCATGACGGTCCGGTCCATCGACACCCGCGCCGTGTAGACGGGACCGTCCGGGGTGCGCGGCCGGTTCTGTCCGTCGGCGGCGTTGGCTGCCGGCGTCGGGGTCAGGGCATCGCGCGACAGGTGCAGCACCTGCCCGCGCAGCAGGCCGTACTTGGTGAACGGGAAGGTTTCCACCTTGATCTCCGCCTCCTGGCCCTCGCGCACGAAGCCGATATCGCGGTTGAGCACCAGCGCCTCGATCTGGAGCTTCGCATCGCGCGGCACGATCACCATCAGTTTCTGAGCCGGCGTCACCACCCCGCCGACGGTATGGACGTCGAGCTGCTGGACCACGCCGTCGATCGGGGCGGTCAGGCGCAGGCGTCCGTGCCGGTCCTCGGCCTTGATCAGCTCCTGGCGCAGCCCGGCCAGCTTGCGCTCCGCCTCCGCGATGGCGCTCAGGGTGACGCTCCTGAACTCCTGCTCAGCCTGCCGGGCACTGTCGCGAAGCGTCACGATCTGGGCGTCCAGCTGGGTGAGCCGGTGGTTCTGGATCGACAGGTCCTGCTCGGCCTCGACCAGTTCCTGCTGAAGCTCCAGCGCGCTCAGCTTGGGCGTCAGGTCCCTGCGGGCGAGGTATTGCAGCGCCTCCACCCGCTCGCGGATCAGCGGCAGCGTCGTGCGGAGCTTGATCTGCTCCGCCACGACGCCGGACCGCTCGGCCTGACGCTGGAGCAGTTCGTTGCCCAAGCCCGCGATCTTCGACTGGTACTCGCCCAGCTTGCTGCGCAGCAGCTCGCGGTGCAGCACCGCCAGAACAGGATCGGTGCCCTGGGGCAGGTCGAGAACGGCCGCGGCTGCCGGAACATGGGCGTCGGCGGCGTCCAGGGCAGCGTGGAGGCGGATGCCCTCGATCGCGGTTTCGGTCACCTCGCGCGCCAGACGGTCGCGCTCCGCCGCACTCTCGGTCGGGTCCAGCTCGATCAGCATGTCGCCGGCACTGACGGACTGGCCGTCGCGGACGTGGATGACCCGGACGACGCCCAGTTCCTTGGGCTGGATCAGTTTGCTGCCTTCGTCCGGGACGATCCGGCCCTCGGCCACGGCCACCACGTCGACATGGCCGAACCAGGCCCAGACCAGGGCCGTCACCAGGAATACCGCCAGCGCCAGGGCGGTGGCGCGTCCGGCGGGGGAAGGCGGGGTCTCGACGATCTCGAGGGCCGCCGGCAGGAATTCCAGCTCGTGGCGGTTCCGCTTCGGGCGCGCCGCCGGTTCAGCCCGCGACGACATGGGGGGCCTCCCCGTTCTGGAGGCGGTGGAGGGCGGCGTAGCGGCCGCCCCGGCGCAGCAGGTCGGCATGGGTGCCGTCCTCGGTCAGGCGGCCGGCCTCGATCGTCAGGATGCGGTCGGCGCCGCGCACGGTGGCCAGCCGGTGGGCGATGATCACCACGGTCCGGCCGGCGCAGATCCGCCGCATGTTGCGCTGGATGGCGCTTTCCGACTCGTAGTCGAGAGCGCTGGTCGCCTCGTCGAAGATCAGGATGCGCGGCTGGGTCACCAGGGCGCGGGCGATGGCGATGCGCTGGCGCTGTCCGCCCGACAGGGTGCTGCCGCGCTCGCCGACCATGGTGTCGTAGCCCTGCGGCAGTTCCAGGATGAAGTCGTGGGCGCCCGCGAGGTTTGCCGCCTCGATGATCCGCTCCATCGGCATGCCCGGATCGGCCAGGGCGATGTTGTCGCGGATCGTACGGTTGAACAGGACGTTCTCCTGAAGCACCACGCCGATCTGGCGGCGCAGCCAGGCCGGATCGACCAGGGCCAGATCGGTGCCGTCGATCAGGACGCGGCCGGACTCCGGCACATAGAGCCGCTGGAGCAGCTTCGTCAGCGTGCTCTTGCCTGAGCCCGACGGACCGACGATGCCGACGACCTGACCGGCCGGTACTTCGATCGAGACGTCGGTCAGCGCCGGCGATCCGTCGACCCGGTAGCGGAACGTCACGTGGTCGAACCGCAGCGCCCCCTTTATCGGAGGCAAGGCCGCGCGGTTCGGGTTGTAGGAGGGTTCGGCCGCCGTGTTGAGGATGTCGCCCAGCCGGGCGATCGACAGGCGGGCCTGCTGGAAGTCCTGCCACAGCTGGGCCAGCCGCAGCACCGGCGAACTGACCCTGCCGGCCAGCATGTTGAAGGCGACGAGTTGGCCGACGCTGAGGTCGCCGCCGATCACCAGGAGCGCGCCGAAATACAGCGTCGCCGCCGTGCCGAGCTTGTTGATGAGCTGTGCTACCTGACCGGCGGTGTTGCCCAGGTTGGAGACCTTGAAGCCGGCCGCGACGTAGCCGGCAAGCTGCTCCTCCCAGCGGCGGTGCATCTCCGGCTCGACGGCCATCGCCTTGAGCGTCTCGACGCCGCCGACCGCCTCGACCAGGAATGCCTGGTTCTCGGCGCCGCGCGCGAACTTCTCGTCCAGGCGGCGGCGCAGGACTGGCGTTACCAGCACCGAAAGCGCCACGTAGCAGGGGATCGTGGCGAGCACGATCCAGGTCAGCACCGGGCTGTAGAAGTACATCACTGCCAGGAAGACGACCGTGAAGACGAGGTCGATCACCAGCGTCAGGGCGGAGCCGGTCAGGAAGTTGCGCACCGTTTCCAGTTCCCGCACCCGGGCGATGCTGTCGCCCGCCCGGCGCGCCTGGAAATACGACAGTGGCAGGGCCAGCAGGTGGCGGAACAGCCGGGCGCCGAGCGTCACGTCGATGCGGTTGGTGGTGTGGGCGAAGACGTAGGTCCGCAGCGTGCCCAGCACCGCCTCGAACACCGAGACGACGACCAGCCCGAGAACCAGCACGTCCAAAGTGGTCAAACCGCGGTGGACCAGCACCTTGTCGATGACGACCTGGAAGAACAGCGGCGAGATCAGGGCGAAGACCTGGAGGAAGAAGGAGGCGACCAGGACTTCGGTGAACAGCGCCCGGTAGCGGACGATGGCGGGGACGAACCAGCCGATGCCGAACTTGCGGTTGGCGTCGGTCAGCGCCGCCCTCCGGGTCAGCAGGATCAACTCGCCGTTCCAGGCCTGCTCGAACTTGTCGCGGTCGATGGCGAGGGGGCGCGACTCCAGCGGGTCCTGGACCAGCACCTTGTCGGCCGCCACCTGGGCGAGCACGAAGAAGCCGCCGTCCTTTCGCCGTCCGATGGCGGGCAGCGGAGTGCGCTCCAGACGTTCCCACGAGGTGCGGACGAGGCGCGCCTTGACGCCCAATCCCTTGGCGCAGCGAAGCAGCTCGGCCGGTTCCATCGCCCGGCTGCTTCGGCCGTATTCGTGCTTCAACCCGTCGGGAGAAGCCGCGATGCCGAGAAAGCGCAGGATCAGCGCCAGCGACACCAGACCGGTATCGGGCTTTGCCGCTTCGGCGGCGGAGGGCTGGGTAGCGGTATCGGTCATGGCGGCAGGCATTTCGGAACGGGTTGACGTGCTGTAACCGGGAGTCCCGCCCCATCGGCCATGGTGCCGCTGGATGCGTCCTGATATCAGGAACGCAAAGATGTAATGACAAGATGAAATTCGCGCAATGCGGCATGTTGACGATGCAACATCCCACAATCCAGGTCGACTGTTCTCCGCAGCGTATGAAATCGAACGGTGCTATTCAGGATTGAAATTACAAGATCTTGCTACTGCTATTTCCTGTCTAGGTGAAAGCCATAATAGGCCGAATTCAAAGTCGATCCTTGACTCAAACATAGGGAAACTGGACGCATTGGCTGTCGTACTGGTGAAATTCGACGGGCGTCCCATCCGGGTCGGCGATGGTGAACTGCAAGGTGCGGTCGGTTCGGCCTCGCTTGACCTCGGCGGCGAGGCCCAGCGTCCGGACATGGGTCGCCGTCGCCTCGATATCTTCAACCTCGAAGCACAGGTGGCGGAACAGGCCTCGGCCGGACCGGGCGTCCGGGTCCTGTTCGTTGAACAGTTCCAGGAACGTGCCTGGGGCCACGGTCAGCAGGACGCCGTAGCGTTCGCCGGCAGGGTTGACGAACTCGTGGATGACGCGGGCTTCCATCAGGCTGCCGTAGAACGCGATCAGGCGCTCAAGGTCGGTCGTGCCGAGACAGACATGGGCGAGGCGGCGCACCGGGGACATGGCGGCTCTCCTCCCTTCAGCGGATCGTGGGGAAGGGCAGGGGGACGATGAAGCGGCCTCCCGCTGCCCGGTAGCGTTCGTGCCGGCCGATGATCGGGGCGGCGTAGCGCCATGCCAGGACCACGACCGCCGAGGGCGGCGTATCACGGTAGAGGGCGTCCGACGTGGTGACCGGAATGTCGCGTCCTTCCGCCGGAAGGGTGCCGGCCAGCGGCTTGTCGTCGGCGATGAAGTCAAGGACATCGCCGAGGCGGAACTGGTGGACCAGGGTGACCGAGCCGACCGATGCGCCGTAGCCTGCGACCCGGCCTCCGCCGGCTTTCTCCGCCGCGATCAGGTCGCCCAGCCGGTCTGTGACTTCCGTCAGCCGACGGGCGAAGGCACGGTAGGGTTCGGGCCTGTCGAGGCCCGCCGCCAGTTCGGCCGCCACCGTTTCGGCAATCCTGGGCGAGACCGGACGGGGCCCGCCCTTGAGCTGGACGATGCCCCGGATCGAGCCGCCTTTGTTCGGGACGGGCAGCACGTCGATCAGTTCCATCCCATGGCGGGCGAAGAATCCGACCAGCGGGCGCGCCATGAAGTACGAGAGATGCTCGTGGTAGACGGTATCGATCAGCGTATCGCGGACCACCGCGGCACCGTAGGAGGTGTCGAAGACGAAGGTGCCGTCGGCAGTCAGCAGGGCGCGGATACCGGCCATGACATCGCCGAGATCGTCCAGGTTGGCGAAGGTGTTGTTGGCGACGACCAGCCGTGCCCG
Organism: Skermanella sp.; assembly: GCF_059503625.1. NCBI lineage: Bacteria > Pseudomonadati > Pseudomonadota > Alphaproteobacteria > Rhodospirillales > Azospirillaceae > Skermanella > Skermanella sp. Next base: position 11,866 of record NZ_JCACHA010000961.1, on the reverse strand, counting down.
GCCGTGGGTTTCCAGGATCTCGCCGGCCAGGGCGGCGTCGAAGAAGCGCGCCAGCGTCGGCGTGCCGGCGGCAGATGCGCGGGCGGCGATCTCTTGTGCGGGGTCGACGCCCAGGACCCGCAGGCCGAAGGGCTGGAAGGCGCGGAGCAATGTGCCGTCGTTGCTGCCGATCTCCACCACCAGGTCCCCGGCGGCGAGGCCCAGGCTTTCGACCACCTGACCGGCGAAGGACCGGAAGTATTCGTCAAGGCCCAGGGAAATCGTGGTGCGGTAGCGGAAGTTCCGGTACTGGATTTCCGGATCGATGATATCCAGGAGCTGGAAGTGGCCGCAATTGCGGCACAAATAGAGGTCGAGCGGGACCTGACTGTCCTTCAGCCCTGCCGCGACTTCCCCGGTGTTCGGCGTCGCGATCGGGATCGGCCGCAGCGGCACGACATTGTCGACATTGGTCCCGCTGCACAGCCGGCAGGTGTCGCGATGGTGGAAGGCGGGTTTCATGCAAAGCTCCCGGAATGACGCCAGATGGCTTCGGCGAGCCGAAGATCCTCAAGGGCGTCGCGGCCATTGGCGAGCGGCGTTCGCCGCTCGCGGATGTCGGTGACGAAGGCCTCGGCCTGACGGCGGAACGACCAGCTCCAGCCCGACGGCGGCGGGTGAATGGCGGTGACGGCTCCGGCGTGGCGCAGGGTGACGCTGGCCGGGACGTTGCGCAGCAGCGGGGGCGGGAAAGCGACGGTCAGGGTCGCCCGCTCGAACGTCGCCTCGACCCCCTCGTTCCAGCCGGGGCCGGATGTCTCCGCCATGTCGAGCACCGCCGGGAAATCGCCGAAATCGAGCAGCACCATCCGGCCGTTGGGCCGGCGCAGGTCGGCGGCGGTCACATCGGGCGTGGCGCCGAACAGCCAGCGCAGGATGTTGAGGTCGTGGACGAAGACGTTGAGGAACCAGGCATAGTCGTCGGCCATGGACGAAGGCAGCCAGTCCGGCGCCGCCGGCCACAGCTCAAGCCCATCGGGGCGCGGTTCCGCCGTCATGACGTGGGCGCCTTCAAGCTGCGTGCCCGCCGCGAAGTCGCCGCCGTGGCAGTGGCAGCGCACGGTCAGAAGACGGCCCCAGCGCCCGTCCGCCCGGGCCTCGTCCAGCAGGAGCTTGGCGTGCTGGACGCCGGCGTCGTGGCGCTTCATGAAGCCGACGGCATAGGTCAGTCCTGCCCTTTCCGCCGCATCCACCAGCTTTTCACCCTGCGCCACGGTATGGGCCATCGGCTTTTCCGACAGCACGTGACGGCCCGCATGGAGGGCGTCCAGCACGATGGGGCCGGTGGCGGGACGCCGGGTGACCACGACGACCGCCTCGATTTCCGGGTCCCGGAGCAGTTCCCGGTGGGAGGGGTAGATTTTGGGCACGCCGAAGCGCGAGGCGGCGGCCTGGGCCAGATCGGGGCGCAGTTCGGCCAGCGCCGCGACACGGCAGCTGGGCAGGCCGGTGAAGTTGGCGAGGTGAGCCAGCTGGCCTACCATGCCGGCGCCGATCAGGCCCAGGACGATGGTGCGGTTCCCGGTCATTCGAAATAGATGAAGCCGTGGTCGCCGGTATAGCCGGCCTGCGCGAAGAACCATGCCCATTCGGCTGGCGTGTAGAAGGTCTCGCAGGTCAGCTGCCAGTAGAGCAGGTTGGCCTTCTCCCGCTCGTTCCGGTAGGACTCGGCGCAGATATAGCGGCGGTCCCGGCCGACCCGCTGCATCTCCTTCAGGGCGGCCCACAGCTCGTAGTTATAAAGGTTGTGGAAGACGTTGAGCGAATAGACGAAGTCGAAGTGGCCGTCCGGCCAGGGCAGCGCGGTGCAGGTGCCGGTCCGGAGGAAGGGACGGACTTCTTCGTGCGCATGCGCGACGCCGTAATCCGAGATATCGATGCCGGCGACCTCCAGGCCCGGAACGGCCTGGGTCAGCTCGTACAGGAGGAAGCCCTTGCCGCAGCCGACGTCCAGCACGCGGTCGCCGGCCTTCAGACCGTAGTGGGAGGCCATGGCTTCCGCCACGGGACGCCAGCGGCCGTCGTAGCGGTAGCCGCCATAGCCGTACTGCCGGGCGCCGTCCCAATAATCGAAGCCCCATTGCTTTGCAACCGCTGCGCATTCGGCCTTGTCGTGGGCGGTTACCCGCTCGACGTAGTCGCGCTTCGTGCCGGTATGGAGTGGGCGCAGGAAGTCGATCTCGGCCATCAGACGAATACCGCATGTTCGGGATCGATCGAGAGGTATTCCAGGATCGACAGGTTCTTGGAGTGGGTGACGCAATGGTGCCGGCACTGGGTGCGCGGGTCGAAGGCATGCAGGCGTTCCCGGTTCTCGTCGGAAAACCACAGGTCGCGGAAGCTCCTGGTCTCGATCGAGCCCAGGTCGCCGGCATCGGTATAGGCCTTGTCCTGGCAGGTATAGACGTGCTGGTCGGCGCCGATCACGGTCAGGAACATCAGGTAAGGGCAGGTGGCATAGGTCTTTTCGAAGCCTTCGGTCATCTCGTGGTAATGGTCGATCACGCCGAAGCCGTCGCCGTCGAGCGTCCGGCACAAGGCTATCTGAGGCTCGACCACCTCCCTGAACTCCCGATGATAGGCATTGTTGGCGGCGGCATCGTTGGCGACGACGGCGGCCGACAGCTTGACGTGGCCGGCGCCGGCTTCCTTGAACAGGCTGGCTATCTCGAAAACACGCGCGGCATTATCTTTCGACACTATCAGGCTGACGCCGAGCACCGCCTTGGTGCCGGTCGCCTTGAAGTCCCGGACATTGGAGAGGAGCTGGGTGAATGCCCCGGCAGGCGCGCCGCGCGCGGCGCTGTAGCTTGCGTCGTCCCAGGCGTCGACGGAGATCCGGACCCAGGTGGCATGGCGGGCCAGCGCTTCGCCGACCCGGCCTTTCAGGTTGCTGCCGTTGGTCAGCGTCGCGACGTGGATGCCGCCTTTGGCGAGCCGGTCGATGACATAGGGAAGCGGCTTGTAGAGAAGCGGCTCGCCGCCGCCGGAGAAGGTAACGGCCTTGACGCCCATGGCGATCAGGTCGTCCACGATCTCCATCATCTTGGCTTCGGGAATCTGGTCGGCTTCCCGCATCCCTTCGCCCAGTTGCAGGCCGTCGGCGCGGTAGGCGCAGTACCAGCAATTGTGATTGCACCGGTTGGTCGGCTTGATCCGGATATGGACGGGCGCCTCCACCCGGCGCTCGCGGATCGCCGCGAGGTGGTCGGCATAACCCAGGTACTTGAGCGGGCTGTAGAGCGTCGCCATGGCCGGTCATCCCCCCTTTCAGAGAGTCGTGGGGCAGTGCGGGAGCGCCATCCGGATCAGCCAGATATCCTCGACGCGCGCGGCATCGGCGGCGCCGTGGATGGACTGGCCCTCGACGGCGCCGTGCAGGCTGGCGCCGCTATCGATCACCCGGCGGTAGATCGCACGCCGCTTTTCGGTGTCGCGGGGCAGCATGAACAGGCTGTACAGGACGATGCCCTGGAGGACCGGGAGTTCGGCCAGAACCTGGTTGAGCATCATGTGGCAGCCGGGCATGGCGTATTCGGTGGCGCTCAGCAGGTAGTCGAAGCCCTTGCGCCGGCAGAAGTCGCGGATCACGAGGTTCTGGACGTGCTGCGGCGGGTTCTGGCCCAGATAGGCCCGGCTGCCGATATAGCCTCGGTAGCCGAATCGCCCGGTCGTGCCGGAGATCCCGGTGGCGTCAGTCATGGAAGCCGTCCGGGAACCGGAAGTCCAGGCCGAGCCGCGTCGCGGGCCGCAGGGTGATCGGCTCGAAGAACTCTCCCAGCCGCTTGTCGGCATAGGGGCTGAACAGGCCCTTGAACCGGCAGTTCATCGACCAGCGGGTGGCGGGTTCCAGGTTGACCCGGTTGCCGTGGAGGAGGTTCTGGCTGAACAGCAGGAAATGCCCGTAGGGCACGTCGAGCCAGACGAGGTCCTGCTCCACCGATGAGAACAGGTCGTCCACGGTGCGGTCGGCGAATCCCTTGAGGCTGGCGCAGGCCCTGGCGTTGGCGGCGGGCGGCAGGATGCACATGCTCTTGGTGCGCAGGCAGTCCACCAGCGGCAGCCAGAGCACGACCTCGTACGGCGAATCGCCGTCCCAGACGTCGCAGTGCAGCGGCAGGAGCGAGCTGTCGTCGCCGGGGAGCTGGACGGAAAGGCCGACGGTGCGCTGCATCGCCAGCTCGTTGCCGACGACGGTCGACAGCGCCCGGCGGGCCAGGGCGTGATAGGAGGTCCGGAACCAGGGCTCGGCGTTCAATCCCTGGATGACGGCAAGGCGAAGGTCGTTGAGCCGGGCCGGAGCGACCCGGTCGCCGATCCGGTCCAGGAAGTGCTGGGGATCGTTGGGCAGCGGCACGCCGAGATGGCCGGCGGCCAGAGCCGCCGTGCGGTCGCGGATCCGGGCGAGGGCGTCGGCGTCCTCGACCGGCAGGATCAGCCACTGGTCGGCTACGAAGCGATCGCCGAGGGCGAGTTCGTCGGGGCTGAGGAAGCCGGTCATGGCGCCGCCTCGACGACGGCCTCGACGGCTGCCTGTGCTATCGCGGGCGCCGTCAGGCCGTGCAGCCTGTGGTGCTCCTGCTGGGAGCCGTACTTGACGGGGAAGGCGTCGGGAAGGCCGAGCCGGCGGAGCGGCGGAATCCGGCCGGGCAGGCGGTCCGACAGTGTCTCCAGCACGGCGCTGCCGAGGCCGCCGGTCAGGACGTGCTCTTCCACCGTGACGATCAGGCGAACCTTGCGGGCAAGGCCCACCAGGGCGTCGGCGTCGATCGGCTTGACCGTGTGCATGTGGAGCACGCCGCAGGTGATGCCCCGCGCCTCCAGCAGGTCGGCGGCATCCAGGCACGGCCCGAGCATGACGCCGGTGGAGACCAGCAGCACGTCGCCGGGCGGGCGCTTGAGGATGGCCTTGCCAAGCGTGAATCCGTCTTCCGCGCTGGTCACAACGGGATCGCCGCCCTTGGCGAGGCGGATATAGATCGGGTGCGGCCAGTCCAGGGTCGCCCGCATCAGCCGGCGCATTTCCTCCGCATCCGCCACGGCCACCACGGTCATGTTGGGCAGCGCCCGCATGATGGCTATGTCCTCGATGGCGAGGTGGGTCGGACCCAGGGGCGCATAGACCACGCCGCCGCCGCTGGCGATCAGCCGCACCGGCAGGTCGTGCAGGCAGAGATCGACCGCGACCTGTTCGTAGGAACGGCGGGTCAGGAAAGTGGCGATCGTGTTGATGTAGGGGATGAAGCCGTCCAGAGCCATGCCGGCCGCCATGCCGATCACGTTCTGCTCGGAAATCCCTTCCATGAAGAAGCGGTCGGGAAACTCGTCCCGCATCTCCGTCAGGGTGTCGGGACCAAGGTCGGAGCCGATGAAGACGACGCGGGGGTCGGCCTTGGCCAGCTCATGGACCATCTTGAGGCTGGTCTGACGCATCAGGAAATCTCCGGCGGGCAGGTGCCCGGTGCAGGGGACCGGCGGTAAGCGGCCTGGGTCAACAGGCCGCCGATGTCATCGGATGTCATCATTTGCCGGGAGGACAAGGGCAAGGGCACGATGGTCGGCATCACGCCAGCGCCCGGTGCAGGCCGGCCAGATCGGACGGCGACAGCTTGGCCTTATGGTGCCATTCGGCGCGGCCTTCCGCGAAATCGACGCCCCGGCCCTTGATGGTATGGCAGATCACGGCGGTCGGGCGGGCCGGATCGGCGGGGGCGGCGGTCAGGACGCGGCGCAGCTCCGCCACATCGTGGCCGTCCACTTCCACCGCACGGAAGCCGAAGGCTTCCCACTTGGCCGCCAGCGGTTCGAGCGGCTGGATCGCGGAGACGGGACCGGCGGATTGCAGCTTGTTGTAATCGACCAGGGCGGTCAGCGAACCGAGCCGGTGCTTGCCGGCGCTGAACGCCGCTTCCCAGACCGAACCTTCCCCAAGCTCGCCGTCGCCGAGCAGAACGAAGACCCGGCTGTCGCGCCCCTGCATCCGTGCCGCCAGCGCCATGCCGACGCCGATGGGAAGGCCATGGCCGAGCGCTCCGGTCGATGCCTCGACGCCCGGCACCTTGCCGTATTCGGGATGGCCGCCGAGGATGCTGTCGAACCGGCAGAAATCGTCGAGGGCGGCTTCCGGAAAGAAGCCTTTGTCGGCCAGCACTGCGTAAAGCGCAAGACAGCCGTGACCCTTGCTGAGGATGAAGCGGTCGCGTCCGGCCCAGCGTGGGTCGTCCGGGCGGTAGCGCATCACGTCGTCATAAAGGACGCGAATGGCTTCGACCGGCGACATGCTGGAGCCGATATGGCCGCGCCCGCCGCCTTCCAGCGCGCGGACGATCAGCCGGCGCAGATGGAGCGAGCGCGCATCGAGTGCGGCGTTCGACCGGTCCGACCCGATGGGCAGGTCAGGCGGCGCCTGGTCGAGAGGCGGCAGGTCAAGCGGCGGCAAATCAAGCGGCGGCAAATCAAGCGGCGAAGGAGAAGCGGCCGTCATGGTCGGTCAGCGTCCTGAGAAGTGAGGTGGCCTTGGCGAGTTGCCGGGTTTCCGCCGCGATGCGGTCCTCCGCCCCGGCGAAGGCGCGGCGTGCCCAGCGTTCGGGCAGGAATTCGTTGAGCAGGATCAGGCACCAGCGCAGGCCGTAAAGCGGATGAAGCAGGTCGAGGCGGTCCGCGAACCCGGGGTCGCGGGCGAAAACGGTCCGGCATCCATCGAGGAAGCGCGCCTTCAGTGCCGAGCGCAGCGCCATGCCGGGATGGAGCACGAAGTCGGCGGCCAGCTTTACCGGATCGTCCCAGCCGAAATACTCGAAATCGACGAAATGCAGGCCGTCCGGCGTCGCAAGGGCGTTGTGAAAGCCGAGATCCGACGGGCTGAGGGTACGGAGATCCGACGGCAGCGGCGTGTCGAGCCGGCGGACTTGGCTGCCCCAGCGTTCCAGCAGTGGGCCGATGCCATCACCCAGCAGGCGGTCGAGAGCGGGCGCACCGGCGGCGGCGCTTGCCAGCGCCGCCAGCCGCCGGTCGATCTGGCGGACCAGTTCGGCCGGGCTGAGGCAGGCTTCGGAGGCCGGCGGCAGCGCGGCAGCGTCGGGACGCTGGCGCAGGCGATCGAGGGTCGCCACGAAGTCCAGCATGCAGGTGAGGTGATCGTCGCCCGGATTGCTCACCGGAGCGCCGTCGATCCAGGAATAGAGCGCCGCACCGGAAACCGGATCGGCGGCGATGGCGCGCGGCGTCCGCTCGACGCCGTGGCGCGCCACGAAGGAGAGGGCGGCGAACTCCGTCCCGAGGCGGTCGCGCGTGTCACCCGGCAGCTTTGGGTAGAGCTTCAGGCAGAAGGGACCGGCGGCGGTGTCGAGCCGGTAGATCCGGTTGTTGCCGCTGGCCGTCCCGCGCCGGATCGCGGTTACGGGATGCCCGAGTTGGAGTTCCGCCCAATCGGCCGCTTCGGCGACGGCGGGATCGGACACCCGGGGGCTGGTCGTGTGCCGATCGGAAACATTCGGCGTCAGGATCGCGGCGTTCAGTCCAGCCCAGTCCCGATGGGCCGTGAAGGGGCCGGAGGGAAGCGGGCCGGGGTCGGGGTGGAACAGGTGGGGCGCGGCCGTTGCAGGGAAGCCTGGATGGGTCAGCACTTCTTCCAGGTCGTCTATGAAGACGTCGCAGCCGCAGGCGGCGATCCGGGCGACCTTGGCGTCGCGGTCGTCCTCGAAGAAGACGGCGGACGGATCGAGGCCGAAGGCGTCGAAGAATCCCTGTTTCGTCATCCAGCGCATTGCCGCCTGCCGGAGATCGACGCCGGCGGGATCGAAGTGGCCATAGCGGGACTTGTGGCTGACGATCGCCACCTTGACGCCCTGCGCGCGGCAAGCGAGCAGGAATTCCGCGGCGCCCGCGATCAGCTCGGCCTCGTCCATGCGGGCGCCGTAGACCTGCCCCTGGATCGCCATCCATTCGCGTTCGCCGTCGGGGCGCTGACGCAGCCGGTCGCGGATCGACCGTTTGGAGACGGGGAAGTCCGGAAGCATCAGGCCGCGCCGTCCGGCTTCCGCCGCGAAGGCGCTGTTGTAGCCGGCAAGGGTGTTGTCGAAATCGATCCCGATCAGCATGGCCGGGTGATCATGTCACGTGCGCCAGGGCGGATACGGCGGGATGGCCGGCGATCAGTTCTTCCGTCACACCCGAGAGGTGATCGACGACGGCGTGGCAGAGAACGAGATGGCTGATCTCGACGAAGCCATAGGCGTCCGACGGGGCGAACAGGTTGATGTCGCCGAGCAGGCGAAGCGGGTTGTCCGGGGTAAAACCCGAAAGCGTCACTATATGACATCCGATGTCACGGGCGGCGGCTACCGCCTTGACGATATCGGCCGAGCGGCCCGAACTGCTGATGGCGAACAGCAGGTCGCCCGGCTGGGCATGGAAGCCGATCTGGCGGGAGAACACCTCGGAAAAGTCGTGGTCGTTGCCGAGGCAGGTCAGGGCCGCCCCGTCGTTGAAGGCCAGCGCCCGGACGCGGCCGTTCTTGCTGAAGTCGATCGCCATGTGGCTTGCGATGGCGGCGCTGCCGCCGTTGCCGATGAACATCGCCTTGCCGCCGGCGTCGTGGATGCGGCGCGCCGCCAGGGCCGTGGAGGCTATCGCCTTTCCGGTGGCGAGCGGGTTTCCAGCACCGTCGGTCGCCACGACATCCTCCAGCGTCGAGCCCAGGGTCTTCAGGTAGCGGTCGAACTGGCCTTGCATCCCGGGTCTCACTTCAGCAGAGCGGTGACGTATTTGATCAGGCGCACCTTGTCGATGGCTTGGCGGTGGCCGACGATCCCCACTTTCATGGCACCCGCCGCATTGCCGACGAAGCCCACGACGTCCAGCGGAACGCCGCGCGCGACCAGGGGCGACGTGACGGACAGGAAGGCGTCGCCGGCGCCGACCGTATCGACCACCGAGCGGGTGAAGGCGGGGATCTGATTGAAGCCGGTCTCGCGGTCGAAGCTGATGCAGCCGTCCCTGCCCGTCGTGACCATGATCCTGCCGCACGCGACCCGTTCGGACAGCCGGCGCATCAGCTGGTCCAGGGGGCTCCACCGGTCGGCCATGGCGAGCTGGACTTCGGGCCGGTCGACGCAGATATAATCGGCCCGGCCGTATTTGGTGACGAGGTTGAAGCCTTGGTTGGCGCTGTTGCTCTGCGCGTTGACCGCCAGGAAGCGGGCGTGGCGCTGGAACGTGTCGATGGTCGAGGCAGAGATCAGGCCATGGCCGAAATCGGCCACGACGACCAGATCCCGTTCCGGAGCGAGGCGGGCGACCAAGCCGTCCACCTCCGCCTGAAGGGCGTCGGACAGCGGCGCGTCGTCGAAATGGTAGACTTCGAACAGTTTCCGGACATAGGCCGGCTCGACGAAGCGGCTCTTGCGGGTGGTCGGCGTCTCCGGCCGGCGGACGGCGTGCAGGGTGACGTTCGGCTTGAGCGAGGACCGGATGAAGTCCTCGTAGCCGTCGTCGCCGATGCAGGTCACGACATCGACGCCCCGGCAGAAGGAGGCGATGTGATTGGCGGCGGCAAAGACGCCGCCGGCGAAGATCTCGCGCCCCGTGAAGCGGGTGGCGATCATGTTCTCCTTGGGCGACTTGCCCATCGGCTGGACGTAGTCGTATTCGTCCAGAATGGCGTCGCCGACCAGCAGGACCCGGCAGTCGGCCACCTTGTCGAGCGCCGCCAGGACATCGCCCAGGCGCTGCGTGCCGCGCAGCCTGTTGAGATAGTCCTGGAGAGGCGGATCATGGATGTCCATGAACTGGTTGATCAGCGCCGACGAGCTGTGGACTACGTCGTCGGTGAAGACGATCCGCCCGCCGCCGCGCTCCACCGCCAGTCTCTCGTCGACGATCTTGCCGGTGACGTCCTGCTCCGCCTCGGCATATTCCGAGCCCTTGATGTAGACGTCGGGCCGGAGCGCTTCGATCATCGGAACGGCGGTCGGGGCCTCGCTGATCACGACGAGCGATACGGTATCCAGGGCGCCGAGCATCTCGGCCCGGACCTGTTCCGGAAAGACCGGGCGACCCGGTCCCTTGTTGACGAACCGGTCGGCGGTGATCGAGACGATCAGGACATCGCCTTCCTGGCGGGCAAGCTTCAGGTGGCGCAGATGCCCGATATGGAGGAGGTCGAAGACGCCGTGGGCCAGGACGACCCGCCGTCCCGCCGCCTTGTGGCTGTCGGCAAGGCGGGCCGCCTCATCGATGCCGACCAGTTTGGATGTCGCGGCCCCCGCGCCGTCGTTGCTCACGGTCATGCTCTGCTGGAGCAGGTTGTGGAACCGGGTGTGCGGCCCGTCCGAAAAGCTCCGATCGAGCCGGTGGGGCCGGCGGGCGATACTCTCCCCATGTCCTCGTCGCTTCCCGTAATTCAGCGGATCTTCACTAGGGCTACGAGCTTAGGACGGAACGGTTAACCAAACCTAAACGAGATGTTCATCTTTCGGCTGTTCGATAGAGGGGAGCAAACTTAAAGAAAATCTTAACTATTGCAGGTGTTCCCATGACCTAGAGCAGAAGCCCGATAAGATACCGGTTGCGTATCCGAGCATTGCTCCAGCCGTTGAGCTTGCTCAAAGGCTGGCTTTCAACAAGGACCGGATGATGCTTGATCCAACCCAATACCGCCTGGCCGAGACTATTGCCAAGCAACAGCTTCCGACCTGGCGTATTGCGCAGCGGCATACCCTCGAAGTGTTCGAGAAGGCAGGTTTTCCTGTCCGCGCCAATTCCTTCGCCGATCTGCGTCCGTTGATCGACACGATGCAGGAGAACCGGTTCGACAGCTATATGCGGGAACTGGGAGGACTGACACCGGCTCGCCGCTCGCTGCTGATGGGGGCGTTGCGGGACATCTGCATTTTACAGCTCAAGTATTTGAATACCCAGGAAGTCATCGTTCCATTTTCGACCGTAATGTCGGCTTTGGCCATTTACCAGAAGATCTCCCTGCTAAAGCCGGACTTCAGGAGCATCCTCGAAATCGGTCCCGGCTGCGGCTATACCAGCCTGTTCTTCGCGCGGCACGAAGGGCTGGAAAACTATAGTTCGGTCGAAGCGTGCGAGAGTTTCTATCTGCTGCAAAGCCTGCTGGACACGCATCTCTTCGGATCGAACTTCCGCGAATATGCCGCCGTTCCCGGCCAATCACCGGGCGATTCGTCCTGGCACGGCGGAGGCTATTTCCGATCCGACGACTATGAGCATCTGAATACCTTGACTGTGGCGGGGAGCGCGCGGCACCGGGAGATCTGTTCGCATTATCCCTGGTGGCGCATTCCCGACCTGGCCGGGTGCGGCCGCAAGTTCGATGTCATCACCTCGAACGCCAATCTGAACGAATTCTCCGTCGGAGCGCTGACCGAATACCTTGCCCTGTCCTATCAGCTTCTGGCCGATGACGGGATCTTCTTCTTTCAATGCCCCGGCTGGAACCATGACGGCCGCGACACCAACCGGTTCCTGTACGAAGCCGGCTTCGCCCCTCTCTTCCTGGCGGCCGGCACCGTGGAACTACGGCTTGGCGACGAGAATGGAGCCGGCGGGCGTCTGATCCGTCAGGAATTCACGGTTCCCAACGGCGTCCTGGTCAAAAGGGGCCATCCCCTGTGGGCCGGACAATTCCGGTCGGAGTGCTTCACCCAGCCTACGGTCTGTTTTGCCGAGCCCCGCCTGCTCGACGCCTTCTTCCCGACTGAGGCCGGCTCGCTGCCGGACCGGCACGACCTGCTGGAGGAACTCGGCGCGTCGCTGTCCTCAAGCTGACCGGCGGTATGACGGCCGGTCGGTCGAAGGG
>NZ_JCACHA010000960.1:0-6671 GCF_059503625.1 Skermanella sp. | reverse complement strand
AGACCGACCTACGGCAGCAGCGTCTTCACCGGTCAACTTCTTCGGCCTTTGGTATTACCATCGTATCGATGCCGCGGCATGGCGCAGTCATGCAGATCGGGCCGGCCAAGGCCGGGCCGCACGACCTACACTGACGGAGCGGGACCAGGGCTGCTCTGAACGCCTACGCGGTCACGAACGTCAGATCCGGCGTGCTGGCGCCACTCCACGTCAGCGCCAGCACCCGGCCCTGCGCTACTGATTGCACCGCCTGCGGCCAGAGCGCCACCAGACAGACGCCCTCCGCATGCCGGACCGACGGATAGACGATGCCGTTATGTCCGGCAGCCCGCGTCGCGTCCGCCAACGCGTTCCCGGCAGGGTAACCTTCTTCCTCGTCAGGCGATAGGCAGACTGGTCGAGGGCTGACGCCTCTCAGATCGATGAACTCCCCCGCGAAGCTGGCGAACATCTCGGCATATTGGACAGTAGCGTTGAAGTCGTTCACCCGCTCAAGTTCGCGGGTCAGGTGGAACGCTACCTCCGCGATACAGGTTGCCACATCCAGCGCCGCGTACCACGCGCCTCGCCCCGGCCCATTGAACCGGTTCAGTTCCCGTGGCCGGAAATAGGAGAAGGCGGCATTTATAAAGACCGCATGCGGGACGCCGAAGACGAACTCCCCTGATGCGATATCGTCGCTCCCTCGACGTTGCGATGCGAGGCGTCCGCTCGTTGCTCCGTCTATTTCCTCTAGGTCCCGCAAGCGTTGCTCACTCGAAACCAGACGCTTCAGGACCGGGTCGTCAAGTCGCTTGGTCGAAACCAGCCGGACAGTCCGGGGTTCGGCGAGACGCACGACCGGGTAATCGTAGCCCAGCGTCACAGCCCACCCCGCAGTGCGTCCACATACCGCCGGACTTCCAGCATATACGGGATTCCGCCCTCGATCATCGCCTCGACCGGGGAAAGGTTATTGAACATCGGTCCCGTATTCCGGAGCTTCGGCCAGCGGTCCGCCATCGCCTGATCGAACAGCAGGTTCAACCCCTTGAAGACGCCGATAAGGGCCGATGCCCTAGTCATCTGGTCCTGGCTCAGTGTCTGGTTCCACTTGTTGCCACGGATTCTATCCCAGGTGCTCGAAGACACCCCGAGCAGTGCGGCAGCGTCATCGCCCGACAGCTTCCAGGCTTCTGCGATATTGACGACTGCTTCCAAGGCTGCGGGCGTGAGGCGTTCCCGATCCGCCTCGAATGCGAAGCCCTGCGGGGTGCGGGACGAGTGATGAGTATGCCCCGATCTTTCGATCCTTACAGCGGTCATGACGCAGTCCTCCCTTCCGCCATATATGGCACCAAATGATGCTGATTGCAACGTCATTTGACGCCGTGCGTCACCAGCCGCCCGTCCACCAGATTGACCCGCCGGCTGGTCTGCGCTGCCAGCCCTTCGTCGTGGGTGACCGTAATCACCGTCGTCCCCGTCTCCCGCGCCAGCCGCGCGAAGATGTCGAAGACCGTCTGGGCGCTCTTCGTATCCAGGTTGCCCGTCGGCTCGTCGGCCAGGATGACACGTGGACGGTTGGCAAGCGCCCGCGCTATGGCGACGCGCTGGCGCTGCCCGCCGGACAGCTGCGACGGCAGCTTTGCCGCCTGATCGCCCAGCCCCAGGTCCTCCAGCAAACCTTCGGCACGTTTTCGCAACTCCGCCTCCGGGCTGCCGCCCAGCTTCCGCATCGGGATCATCACGTTGCCCAGCACCGTGAACTCCGGCAGCAGGAAGTGGAACTGGAACACGAAGCCAAGCTTGGACAGCCGCAGCGCCGCCAGTTCGGCGGCATCGGCCTCCGCCGTGTCGCGGCCTTCCAGGATGACCGTGCCGGAAGTCGGCCGGTCCAGCAGCCCCAGCAGGTAGAGCAGCGAGGACTTGCCCGATCCCGACGGCCCGGTGATCGCGACGAACTCACCCTCTCCGATGCTGAGGTCGATGCCCTCCACCAGCGTCACCGGCACCGGACCGGGCAGCACCCGCCCTATCCCCCGAGCCTCGACCACCACCGCCGTCATGCCGCACCCCGGATGATATCGACCGGGTTGGCCCCCGCCGCCCGGCGTGCCGGTATCCAGGCCGCCACCGCAGATGCTACCAGCGAGAACAGGCCGCCGGCCCAGTAATGGCTCAGCGACCACGCCAGGAAGAATCGGTCGTTGCGCACCATCCCGCCGACGTCGAACCGGATGCTGGCAAGCAGCGAGGTCAGGCCGAAGCCGATGATCCAGCCGAGCACCGCGCCGATCATTCCGATCATCAGCCCCTGCATCAGGAAGGTGCGGCGGATGTCCGCCTCCGTCAGGCCGATGCTCTTGAGGATCGCGATGTCGCGCGACTTCTCGTACACCACGGTCGAGATGATGTTGTAGATGCCGAAAGCCGCCACGATCATGATGGCGCCGACGGTCGAGTACATGATCGCGTTCTGGATGCGGAAGACGCCGAAGACGCCCTCGTTCGCCTCCTGCCAGCTTTCGGTGCGGTAGCCGTAGAGCGCCTCGATTCGCGCCGCCACCTCGCGCGCCGCATCCACCTCCGTTAGCCGTATCCGGATCTGGTTGATCACGTTGGCGCGCGACTGGAGGATCTGGGCCTTCTTCAGCAAGATATAGGCCTGCCCCTCGTCCAGGCTGACGATGCCGGTGCGGAACAGCCCGACCACCTTGACCCGCAGAATCACCCCGGCGGGAGAGATCGCGTTGAGGCTGTCGCCCATCTTGGCGCCCAGCTTGCTCGCCAGCCCCAGCCCCATGACGATGCCGTTGGCGGCACTCGCCAGGTCGGTCAGGTGGCCCTCCACCATGTCGTCCTCCAGCTGGGTGACGCGGACTTCCCGCTCCGGAACGATGCCGATCGCAACAGCGCTCTTGTCGGCGCTGCCGTAGCGGAGGATCACCGGCCCGTCGAGGGAGGGCGCCACCGACAGCCCCGGCCATTCCGACAGGGCCGATACGATCGTGCCCGCCTTGCGGATGCCCCGGATCTCGTCCCTCGGCTTCAGCCCGTGCAGCAGCACGGCGCCGCCCTGGAAAGCCGCCGCGACGGGCTGGACCGCCGGTTCGCGGAACTGGTCGCGGACGGTGATATGGGGGGAGGCGTTGATCACCGTATCGATGAAGTAGCCCTGAAACCCCTGCATCAGCGCCGCCATGGCGATGAAGAACCCGACGCCCAGCGCCACCCCCATGACCGACACGATGGTCTGCCGCTTGCGCCCCAGGATATGAGTCAGCGCCAGATCGAGGAGCAGCGGACGGGCCATGACGGCACCTCAACTTTACGATTTGCGGGTTACGATTTCAGTCTGACCGGCGAACCGTCGGCCAGCCCGGCCGGCGGGTCGAGCACGACGGTATCCCCTTCCGCCAGACCGCCGCGGATCTCCACGAAGCCCTGCCCGACCACGCCCATCACGACCGGCCGCCGCACGGCCCGCCCCTCGACCAGCACGAAGACGTGACCGCCGGACAGAGCGCCCTGCGGCACCAGCAGCGCCGCGTCTTCCCGCCGCACGACGATGTTGCTCTCCACCGTCATGCCGATCATCAGCGGCGTTTCCGGCGGCAGGCCGATCCGGACGCGATAGCTTTTGTTGACCGGATCGCCCTTCGGCGTGATGTCGGCGACCTTCCCGTCCAGGATACGTCCGGAAAACGCGTCGGCCTTGATCAGGGCCGGCTGGCCGACCTTCACCAGCGGGATATCCTCCTCGTCCACCTCCGCCTCGATCCGCAGCGGGCTGTCCCGTCCGATCCAGAACATCACGTCCTCCGGCCGGGCGAGCTCCCCGACCTCGCCGTCGCGGCGCAGCACGGTTCCGTCCATCGGGGCTCGCAGCACGTGGTCCTCGACCCGCTGGCGCGCCGCATTGAGGTTGGCGACCGCCTGATCCAGCTGGCTGCGGGCGCGCTCCTCGACCTGCGTGGTCGTGACGCCCCGCCGCGCCAGTTCGGATACCCGCTCCAGCTCCGACCGCAGGAAGCGCAGTTCGGCTTCCAGCTGTGCGACGGAGGCGCGGTGTTCCCGGTCGTCCAGCCGCATCAGGATCTGGCCAGTCCTGACCTCGTCGCCCTCGTACGCCTCGACCGAGGCGATCCGCCCGGTCCCCAGCGGCTGGACCTTGGCCCAGGACACCGGTTCAACCGTGCCGCTGGCATAGACCGCCTCGACGGCAGGACCTCGCGTCACCGTCGCCGTCGTCACCGCCGGCGTTCCGTAGAAGCGCTGGAAAAGTCCGAAGGCGAGGATAGCGCAGACCAGGAGGAAGCTTGTTATGAGAAATCTACGTCTTATCCTGTGCATCTATCCGCCGATGGCCGTTCCAGGTCTACACCTCTCAATATAGGGCAAGGTTCGCCCAAGCGTGCCATGATCCAGAACAATCCGGCGAGCGGCGCATTGACCCAGCATCCATTCCACCCTTCGACAGTACCCGCCGCGATCCTCGTCCACGGCATCGGCGACCTGCGCGCCGCCCTCGAAGCCGCCTCCGGCCTCGACCGCGCCTTGACCGTGCTGAGCATCCCCGGCGCCGCCGGTTCCGCCGGCCCTGCGTGGTTCCACGCTTTGATCCAGGCCGGCCAAGCCGAGTTCCCCCACGTCCCCCTGACGGGAGTGCTGGACTGCGCCGACCAGCCGGGGCATGCGCTGGCGGCACTCCGCGCCGGCTGCCGCGACCTTCTGCTGCATGACTCGGTGCCGGCGTGGCCGCGCGTCCAGGCCATCGCGGAAGCCTCCGCAGCCCGGCTTTACCGCTCGCGCGGCCCTTTCTTCGACCCGCGCTTCTTCCGGGAACCCATCGGAGCGTGCCGTGAGTGGCTCGCGGTAAACCCATAGGAGGCAACGACGCGGCGTTGCAAATGGAGCCGCAAAAGGCTATGGAAAGCCGAAATTTCCGACTAAAACCAATCGGGACCTGGACCATGAAGATCACGCGCCGCGTCAAAGAGATCCTCGCCAACTACGAGAGCGACAATCCGGGTACCAAGGGCAATCTGGCCCGCATCCTGATGGAAGGCCGCCTCGGTGGTACCGGCAAGATGATCATCCTGCCGGTGGACCAGGGCTTCGAGCATGGCCCAGCGCGCAGCTTCGCGCCCAACCCCGCCGGCTACGACCCGCACTACCACTACCAGATGGCGATCGACGCCGGTCTGAACGCCTATGCCGCCCCCCTCGGTCCGCTCGAGGCCGGCGCCGACACCTTCGCCGGCGCGATCCCGACCATCCTGAAGATGAACAGCGCCAACAGCCTGTCCCGTCAGAAGGAAGGGGCCGATCAGGCCGTCACCGCCAGCGTCCAGGACGCGCTTCGCCTGGGCTGCGCCGCCATCGGCTTCACGATCTATCCCGGCTCCGACGCCATGTACAACCAGTACGAGGAAATCCGGGAGCTGAGCGCCGAAGCCAAGAGCTACGGCATCCCGACCGTCCTGTGGTCCTATCCCCGTGGCGGCAACGTCACCAAGGAAGGCGAGCTGGCGGTCGACATCATCGCCTATGCCGCCCACATGGCGGCCCTGCTCGGCGCCCACATCATCAAGGTCAAGCTGCCGAACGACTACCTTGAGAACGCGGAAGCCAAGAAGGTCTATCTGGAGCGCCAGATCGCGACCGGCACCATGCCGGAGCGCGTCCGCCACGTGATGCAGTCGTGCTTCAACGGCCGCCGCATCGTCGTGTTCTCGGGCGGCGCCCACAAGGGCGAGGATAGCATTGTCGACGACGCCCGCGCGATCCGTGACGGCGGCGGCAATGGCTCGATCATCGGCCGCAACAGCTTCCAGCGGTCGCGTGAAGACGCGCTGGCCCTGCTCGACCGTCTGGTCAAGGTCTACCTCGGGAAGGAATAACTCCCCGCGTTTCCCCCTCCCCGGCGCCAGCCGGGGAGGGGGTCTATTCCCTGCCGGAGTTCCCTCGATATGGCGGATTGCCGTCTCTACATCTGCACGCCGCCAGCCCTCGATCCCGCCGCCTTCGCGCCCCTGCTCGAGCAGGCGTTGGACGGCGGCGACGTCGCCTGCCTCCAGTTGCGGCTGAAGGATGTCGATGACGACACGGTCCGCCGCGCCATCGACGTGCTGCGCCCGATCACCCAGTCGCGCGACGTCGCCTTCATCCTGAACGACCGGCCCGATCTGGCGGCCGAGACCGGCTGCGACGGCGTCCATGTCGGCCAGACCGACTGGCCCTACGCCAAGGCGCGCAAGGCCGTCGGCGCCAACGCCATCGTCGGCGTGACCTGCCACGACAGCCGCCATCTGGCGATGGAAGCGGCGGAAGCCGGGGCCGACTACGTCGCCTTCGGCGCCTTCTACCCGACGACGACCAAGCCCTCCCACTACCGGCCGGAGCCGGAGCTGCTGGAGTGGTGGTCCGAGATGATGGAAGTCCCCTGCGTCGCCATCGGCGGCATCACCGCCGAGAACTGCGCCCCGCTGGTCAAGGCCGGCGCCGACTTCATCTGCGTCGTCACGGCGGTCTGGAACCACCCGGATGGCCCCGGCGCCGGCGTCAAGGCGCTCAACGCCGCGATCGAAGCCGCCAGTCAATAATCAAGATCGAACCAGATCGTAGGTCGCGCTAACACTACTCTGTCACTCTAAATATTTAGGTAAGTGCGGAATGAGGGTGTTGCA
>NZ_JCACHA010000959.1:0-6684 GCF_059503625.1 Skermanella sp. | reverse complement strand
CGCTCGCTCGGCTCCGTCTTGCCGGCTTCCGGCGGCCGGTACCAGTCGGTGAACATCAGGTCCGGGCTGGTGTATTCGTGATTGATGCCGAGCAGCCCATGGTCGGAGCTGTTCGAGCCGAGCGGCAGCGGCTGATAGCCGATATAGTCGCAGTTGTAGCCGAACTGCTTTTCCTGGGCGGCGCCCGTCTGATGCATCGGATCGAAGGCCGGCGCTCCCTCGACGACCTTGTCGCCCCAGCGGATCAGGATGTCGGCATTGTAGCCGGGAGCCACCTGATGGCCTTCGCCGATCTTGTGCGGCGCCTGGGTGAACGTCAGCGTCGACGGTCCCTTCGCCGCCTCTTCCGCCGCGGCGGCGCCCACCATCTTCGGCAAGGGTCCCGAAGCGGCGACGGCGGCAGTCGATGCCATCAGGCCTTTCAGAAGGCCCCGGCGGCTGGGGCATGCCTGGGCGACTTCGATAAGCGGCACATTGGCCGAATTGTTGGAGCCGATGTCGTCGCGGTCTTCGACCGCGATCGGCTCGTAGCGTTCATCGAGACTGGTCACGCCTCGTTCCCTCCCGCATTGCCCTATTGGGCAGCCGTCCCGTTCGGACGGAACAGCCGCCTGGAGAAGGAGTGTAACAAAACCGTCATATTTGCTACAGGCCAGGAGGTAGGTATGACTACCCCGGAAGTTTAGGACACTTATGAAGACCGAACGTTTCAATCGTTCGGCGCCTTTGTTGAAGGCCCGGAACTCTCGGCGGGTGTATTCGACCTATATGGGTGTTCTTCGACAGGACCCAGTGACAGAGAGCAGATCAATGATGCGAAGCTACCGCTCCACCATGCGTTCCGGCGTCTCGCGGCCAGCCGTCCTGCTGACCGGCCTGCTGCTGGCGGCCTTGCCCGGATGCTCCAATCTGACGCGGGAGGAAGCGGCGAAGGTTCCGCCGCAGGCCGAACAGGCAGCCGTTCCCACTCTGGTCAGCCTTCCGGTGCCGCCCACTCCCACGCTTCCTCTCCCGCCTTCGGAGGCGCTGCCGTTCGAAGCCGCTGTCGAGCGGGCGGCGGCGGACCTGTTCGCGAGCGTCCCGCCGGGAGTGCGGTCCGGTTCGACGCCGCAGATGGTCGTCATCGACCCGCTGGTGGACGGTGCGGTCGGCGGCCAGACGGCGGCCACCCGCACGATGGAGCAGCGGCTGGCTTCGTTCATCCAGGCCAGCCAGCCCGATTACGACCTCCGCCCGATGAACACCGAAACCATCAGCCAGTCGCCGCTGGTTCTGGTCGGGAGCGTGCGGGGCGCCGGTCCCGAAGGTCTCGCTCCCGGCGTGCCGCAGGCCTACCGCATCTGGTTCTCGCTGGCCGACCTCCGCACCGGCGTCGTGGTCGGGCACGGCATGGCCTGGGCTCGGACCGACGGCGTCGATACCGAACCGACCACCTTCTTCAAGGAAAGCCCGGCCTGGGTGGTCGACGACGGCATCAAGGGCTATCTCCGCACCTGCCTGTCGAAGGTCGGCGAACCGGTAGACCCTTCCTATCTGAACGGCATCCTGGCCGCAGCCCTGATCGCCGACGGCATCCAAGCCTACGACGCCGGCCGGTACGAAGCGGCGCTCGATCTGTTCAGGGCGGCGGAACGGACGCCGGCGGGCAATCAGCTCCGCGTCCACAACGGCCTGTATCTGGCCAACTGGCGTCTCGGGCGCGACGGCGATGCGGAAGCTGCGTTCTCCCGGCTGGTCGATTTCGGTCTCCGGCACGACCGGCTGGCCCTGATGATGCTGTTCCGGCCCGCCTCGACCGCCTACTGGCCCGATCCGCAGATAACGGGCTCCTACGACATGTGGTTGCGTCAGGTGGCGCGGCGGACCGGCCCGTCCGGGCGATGCCTGGAACTGGTCGGCCACACCAGCCCCACCGGACCGATGGCGCTGAACGAGCAGCTATCGCTGGCGCGCGCCGAAAAGGTCTGGCAGGACCTTGCCCGGCAATCGATCGAGGTCAGCGACCGCATCGCCACGCGCGGCGTCGGATCTTCGGAAACGATCGTCGGTACGGGACGGGACGATTATTCCGACATGCTGGACCGCCGGGTCGAATTCCGGCCGATGGACTGCCAGACCCAGGCCTGATCTTCCCATCGTAGCACTCCCAAGTGAAAAGGTCGGGCCTCTTCGGCCCGACCTGCGAATCGGCCCTGCGTCGACAGCGGCGTTCCCGGCCGGCGTCATCCGTAGGTCGGGCCGCTTCAGCCCGACATCGGCCTTCCAAATCGAAAAACCCTTAAGGTCGATAGTTTGAGGATATCCTGTAATATTCGTTACATGAATATCTCATACCCAAATATGTTGAAACCAAACATCTTCAGCCGGGGAAATACCAGAGTATGTTTATTCATTATTCCGTTTTTGAAATACAGAGTTGCTCGATTTAAGGGCTAGTAATTGCAAAACCGTTATCGTAGCCTCGTCGAAATCATCCGCATTTCTTCATAAAATAGTATTCGGCATCGATGGCTTATTTGACGGCATCCGATGCTCGACAACGAAGGACAGGGAGTCCCATGACGGCGAACAAGGATAAGCAGACCATTCCCGCCTGTTTCGACTGCGCCGATGACGCGACAGGACGGCTGGACCAGATGTTCATCGCCATGGGACAGATGAAGCGGATCGCCTTGGGCCAGACGCCGGCGGAACGCGCGGTGTTCCGCAAGCTGCATGGCGCTGCCCATGGCCGGCTGGAGATGCGCAAGGACCGGCCCGAAGCTCTGAAGGTCGGCGTCTTCGCCAAGGACGTCCTGCCGGCCTGGGTGCGCTTCTCCAGCGACACCACCCCGACATCGCCCGATCTCGGCTCGACGCTCGGCATCGGCCTGAAGGTGTGGGGAGTGGACGGGGTCGATGCGCTGGGCGAGACCGGCGGTGTCGCCGACTTCATCATGCAGAACTACCCGGTCTTCTTCGTGGACGATGCCAAGGAGATGTGCGAATTCACCTATGCCGGCGTCGTCCTCAAGGATTATCCCGGATATCTCGCCGCGCATCCGAAGACCGACGAGATCCTCAAGAAGATGTCGGCGCAGGTCGACGGCAGCGTGCTGACCACCCAGTACTGGGCAATCCTGCCCTTCGCCTTCGGCGATGACCAATACGCGAAGTATTCGCTGGTTCCCGAAGCGCCGCCGCCCGGTCATCCGGCGATCGACGTGCCGAGCGACGACGCCAACTACATGGCGGCCGATCTGGCCGATCGCCTGTCGGAAAACGAATACCGCTTCACCTTCATGGTGCAGGTGGTGCCGAAGAGCGCCGGCTACCCGCTCGACCAGGCGACCCATGAATGGCCGGTCGATCTGTATCCGTACAAACCGGTGGCGACGCTGGTACTGCCCCGCCAGGACGTCGGAGAGCGCGGACAGAGCGACTACGGCCAGCAGCTGGCCTTCAACATCTGGCGCACGCCGAAGCTGCAGGCCCCGCAGGGCAGCATCGCCGCCGTCCGCAAGATCGTCTACGAGCATGGCGCCGCCGTCCGCCATCAGGCCAACGGCGATCCGCTCCAGCAGCCGGCCGAGCCGCGCACCGCAGCGGCGGCGCCGAAGCCCGATACCTGCATCGTCAAGGCGGTGATCTATCCTTCGATCGGCGTCGCCCGCGTCGGCAATGCGCCCAAGGGCTACGTCGTCGGACCCGAGGTATCCAATCCGAAGCCGCTGATGGCAAGCTCCGAGCCGGGGAAGAATCCCTACCGCGACGCCGAAGGCAGGCTCTATCCCCAGGCGGCCCGGTTCCGCATCTACGGCTGCAACGCCGCGGGTGACATCGTCCGCGAACTGACCGGTCCGGAATCGGGCGCCGACATCACCTGGCAGGTCCATCTGGCCAACCAGAAGTCGGCCTGGTACGGCTTCCAGCTGGCGCTCGACATCCCCGAGGCGGCGTCCGCCGATCCGACCACGCTGCGCAACCCGACGGTGGCCGACCGCAGGGCGCTGGTGCTCGACGCCGGCAGGCATGAGCTGCGTGTCGGTCACGGCAAGCACAAGCGCGAGATGATCGCCGGCAGGTTCATGAACCAGGGCGAGCCGGTCTATCTCGGCCGCATGTGGTGCGAGGACGACGGCCGCCTGCTGGTGACCGGCGGGCGGGGCAAATCCGCGTCCTACAACGGCACCAAGGCGATCACCTTCGGCAACAACGAGGGCTGGCACGACGACGTGTCGGACGGCCCGGTCACCGCCACCGTGAAGCTGAACGGGACCGAACTGCCGGTGACCCCGTCGTGGCTGGTGGTCGGGCCGCCGAACTACGGACCGCAGCGCAAGTCCGTCCGGACGATGTGGGACCTGATGCGCGATGTCGCCATTACGGCCGGAACGCTGCCCAAGCCCGCGCGGCCGTCCTTCACCTACGACATCTATCCGGTATTCGAACGGATGACCGGCCTGCAATGGGTCAATGCCGGCTTTGCCGCCGCCTTCGGCTGGAACGCGCCGTCGGACTTCACCAAGCCGGAATGGATCGCGCGGCTGAACGACCGCAGCCTCGCCAACCAGGAAACCCGGCGCGTCCTGAAGAACGCCTTCCGTCACGACAACGTCGATTCGTGGTCGCCGACGCCGTGGCCCTGGGTCTACGGCGACGCCATGAGCATTCCGCCGGCGGAAACCCCGCGCCAGTACACGGCGCTGACCGCCACCCAGCTCGCCATGCTGGACCAGTGGGTGGCCGGCGATTTCGAGGACGACTGGGGCAAGGTCCCCGTCCATGACGATTTCGACAAGGTTCCCCTGCGCGAGCAGGGCGATACCCTGACGCGGGCGGCGCTGGATTTCTGCCTCGCCGACGCCTTCCACCCCGGTTGCGAGATGACGTGGCCGGTGCGCTCTTCCACCATGTACATGGCGCCCTTCCGCTTTGCCCACGCGCCCAAGGGATGGGTCGAACCCGGCATGGGTGCTGTTTTGTCCAGCGACACGGTGACCATTCCCAACGGCCCGCTTTACGGACAGCTTCCCGGCGGGATCACCCGCTGGATGGCGGTGCCGTGGCAGACCGATACGTCGAGCTGCCGGTCGGGCTACGACAAGTCCTACGATCCCTACGTTCCGACGTTCTGGCCGGCGCGCGTCCCGAACGAGGTCCTGACGCGGGAGAACTATGCCATCGTGATGGACGAGCACCAGCCGAAGCAGGTCCGTCTGGCCGCCTTCGCCAACCGCGCGGCCTGGATCGCGCCGCTCGGCACCACCAGCTACACCGACCAGATCAACAACATGATCCATCACTTCGACCATCTCGGCGTGGTCGAAGTCTGTCCCGGACCGGCCGACGCAGTCGGGGCCGCGCTGTTCCCCAAGCTGATCGAGGTCGAGGACCAGCACAAGCCGATCCCCGACGGCGACGAGACGGACGGCAAGGCGCACCGGACGCTGCACGCGACGATGGCAACGAAGGCGCCCGCCGCTACGGGCGGCGTCTTCCCCGCCCCGGACAGCGTCGATATCAGCCGGATCGACAAGGTGCGCCGCTTCCCGCACGGTCTGCGCCGTTGAGGACGGGCCGGTGAGTCCGGTCGACTGAGCCGTCTCCGGTGACCGGGGCCGACACGATCGTCGAGGCGGATGCGGTGGTCGTCGGCGCCGGGCCGGCCGGTGCCGCCTTCGCCCTCAACCTCGCGCCGCTGCGGCGGGTGCTGGTGCTGGACCGGCGGGACACTCCCGCCGTCCGCATCGGGGAGTCGCTCGCTCCGGCGGCGCGGCGGCTGCTGACCGACATGGGGCTTTGGGACGATTTCCGGGCTCAAGGCCATGCGCCGTGCCATGGCGGCCGATCGCTCTGGGGCGGACCGGAGCCTGCCGACGCCGACGGGTTGCGCGACATCGACGGGCCGGGCTGGCATCTCGACCGTGCCCGGTTCGACCGCTGGCTGCGCGGAGTCGCGTCCTCCCGCGGGGCGGCGGTGAGGGTGCCGGCCCATCTCCGCGCGGCGACCCGCGAGGGCGATGGCTGGCGTCTCGACCTCGACATCGGCGGACGGCGCATGCCGGCGCGCTGCCGGCTGCTGGTCGATGCCGGCGGCCGGGGCTCGTCGCTGGCGCGGCGGCTGGGAGCGCGCCGGATGGCGGGCGACCGGCTGGTGTGCGGCTGGCTGCATGGCCACGACGCCGATGGCCGCCAATCGGGGCTGACCCATATCGAGGCGGAACCCGACGGCTGGTGGTACACGGCGCCCTTGCCGGGACAGCGGCGCGTCCTGGCCTTCCACACCGATGCCGATCTGCCGGCGGCGGCCGATGCCTGCGACGGCGCGGCCCTGTCCCGGCGGGCTGCGGCGCGGGGGTTCCTGTCCGGCGTGCTGGCGGGCAGCGGCTTCCGTGCGGAAGGCGCCGCCGGCTTCTGCACCGCCCACAGCACCCATCTGTCGCCGGCGGCGGGCGACGGCTGGCTGGCGGTGGGGGACGCGGCGCTGGGCTTCGACCCCCTGTCGTCGCAGGGCATCTTCAACGCGCTCTACACCGGCCTTGCCGCCGCCGAAGCCGCCGACCGCTACCTTGCGGGCGACGCGTCCGCCCTGCCGGACTATCAGGCCGGACTGACCGAAATCCACGACGCCTACCGGGTCCACCTTCGGGCGTGGTACGGGCTGGAACGGCGCTGGCACGACCGGGCCTTCTGGGTCCGCCG
>NZ_JCACHA010000958.1:0-6709 GCF_059503625.1 Skermanella sp. | reverse complement strand
ACAGCGTCGAATCAGAACGCGCGATTCCAAGCAACATCAAAGTGCTCTAGCCTGCCGGTGTCCGACTTTCCCGAACGCGGCCCGCTCCCGGCCCGGGCCTGCGGCATCTATGGGCCGCCCTTCATCAACCGGTGCGGCTTTGACGCAGCAGGCGAAATCCTGGGGCACCTGTACGGCCCGTTGAATGCCCCGAGCGATGCGATGGAGGGAGGCGAACTACGCCCCTTCGACCAGCGCCCCTTCGTTCCTCCCGCGCGCGTGGAGACGGGACTGGCTGCGGTAGGCTGGGTTTATGTGCCGAGGGAATGCCGCCAGCAGCGCTGCAACCTGCACGTCGTCTTCCACGGTTGCCAAAAGGACGCGGGGACCCCGCCCGCCGAAGGGGGGATTGGCGCCGACTTCCTGCTCGACGCGGGCTATGATCGTTGGGCCGTGTCCAACCGTATAGTGGTCCTCTACCCGCAGGTGACGGAAACCCCTTTGAACCCACGCCGCTGCTGGGACTGGTGGGGTTACAGCGGCGAGGGCTATCTCGGCCGCGGCGCGCCACAGATCGCTACCGTCAAAGCCATGGTGGCGCGCCTGCTCGACACGCGATGAGGTGGGACCTGAGGCGAGCCGCCTCCAAGTGCATAAGTGCAGCTTACCCGCATCCTGAGGCCGTGGTCTCGGCTAACCAGTCAACCACCGGTCGGAGCGCCTCGTGCTCACTCGCCCCACGCTCCCGCGCCTCAGCAAATACCTTCGCCTGCAGGTCGGAGCTGGTGCCTTTGGCCGCGATTACGCGCACGGCCTCCACCTCGTTTGTACAACCCAGCGCGTCCGCATCTTCCCCTACCAGCGCCAGCAGCCTGTCCAGGTGCGCCGCGAATGGTATTGCCTCCCCCAAGAATGGGTCGATTATGGCAGCGCGTACGCCGTCACGTTGAGCCCGCCATAAGTTCTCTGCAGCAATCGCCCGCGAAGCACCGGTCTGGCCACGGTTCAGCTCTGGTTTGCGGTCGACCAGGCGCACGAGACAGCGAAACAACGCGGCGATGGCGATGGTATCGCCCAAGCGGGTGCAGGCGTCGGCCACCCGCAGTTCCAGCGTCGGGTACTTCAGCGACGGCCGCAGCGTCCACCACAGGAAACTTGCGTCTGCGATCGCCCCGGATCGGACCATGATGTCAACGTAACGGGCATAGTCGGCATCATCCTTGAACAGGTCCGGTAGGCCTGTACGCGGCATTTCACTGAACACCGACAGCCGGTATCCGGACAACCCGGTGGCTCGCCCCTGCCAGAACGGCGAGGAGGTCGATAATGCCAGCAGTGTCGGAGTGAAGGGCAGCAAGCGGGTCATCAGGTCGATGCGCGCCTCGGGACGGGGCACCTCGACATGGACATGCATACCGCAAACGACGTTGCGCCGGCCTAGAATCTGCAGGTCACGTATCAGCCCTTCGTAGCGCTTAGCCTCGGTGTGAGCCTGACGCAACCAACGAGCCAGCGGGTGTGTGCCACAGGCCAGCACCAGAATGCCGTGCTCGTGCCCGATCTCCGCCAGGCCGGTGCGCAATCCGGCCAGTACCCGGCGTGTCTCGGCGAAGTCGGTTGACGGCGGAGAGGCCATCTCGACCTGGCTCTGCAGCAGCTCGCGCTCGACCGCGGGCAGTCGGGCGCTGACTGCGGCGTGGAAGGCCTTCACCGCGCGCCGAGGGGTGCCGCGGGTGGCAGAGTCGGCAAGGAAATACTCCTCCTCAATCCCGAAGCGGTAGCTAGGATCCATGAGCGTTCTCGGTTCGAAGAGAGGGGAGTAGCGGCGGGCGCGGCATGATTAAGCGGGAGAGAGCGCCACGGCGTCCCTCAGGCATAAGCGGGAGCGTCAAACCTCCTCATCGATTCGATGCTGTTCGATAGCCTGCAACGGCGTCAGCTCGGCATCGAAGTACTTGCGCCAAAGGTCGGCATCGACGTCGAAGGTCACTAGGGCTTCAACTTCCGCAATCCAGGCCTCAAAGCTCATTCCCACACCTACAAAGCGTCGAGTTTAGCTATTTTCCGGATGGTGGTGAATGCTCTCCTACTTAGCTCGACCTTGGCCTTTCGCGGAGGCTGACGCGGCGCGGCGGGCAAGCGACCAGGCCAGGGTGCCCCGGTCAAGGACAGCCGTCGTGCCACGCATGCTGGCCCATCTTGCTGCAGGATCCTATGCTTCGCCAGGTTGTTCTTCCGGCGGCGTTGACGGCGTGCCGAGGTGCTGTTGATTAGTTCCATTCTGGCGCCGGTCCGGCGCACCGTAGGCACTCGCTGCCAGTAAAGCTGCTTGCTTGAGCATGGCGCAGGTGAAGGTGACGACGTGAAGATCGGCAAGAGTGCTGGCGTAGCGCTCGCAGTCCTCCACACGCCGCCGTAAGCGCGTGGTCCAAGCGAATGAGCGCTCGATGACCCAGCGGCGTGGCAACAAGACAAAGCCCCGCCTGGCTTCGAGCAGCTTGACGGCCTCGAGTTCGATGCCGTGCTTGCGGGCGGCGTTGGCGGCTCGCTCGTCGCTGTATCCCTGGTTGCCATAAGCGAGGTCGACGCTCCCGCCGGTCTCTGACCGCACCGCCTGCGCGAGGTGCTCAACCTGGCCGCGAGCCTCGGCGCTGGCCGGGGCGACGTGCAGGGCGTGCAGATGGCCGGATGGATGATAGCTGTGGCATGGCCTCCTCGGAACCTTTAGAGAACGCCTGGGCAGCCCGCATGACCGACCAAATCGTCATTACTGAGAAGACTAGCCAGGCGAAGGACGTCCGCGCCGCCGTTGGCGGTCGCTACGGTGCAATCCTTCCCGCAGAAGGCCACCTGTTCGACCTTGTCGAACCGGAGGAGGTCTCGCCGGACTGGAAGCGCTGGACCCCGGTGCTGCTGCGGCCGGAGGGGCTTTATGGCACCAAGCCAGCCATCGGTGGCAATAAAGCCTCCAAGCTCAAGGCAATCCGCGACGCTCTGCGGAAGGCCAAGCGGGTGTGGCTCGCCACCGACTGTGACCGCGAGGGGCAGCTGATCGGCCAGGAAATCCTGGAGCATTATGGCTACCGCGGCACGGTCATGCGGGTGATCTTCACCGCTCAGGATCCGCAGACCATCCGTGACGCCTTCTCCCGAGCAAAGCCCAATACCGAGTATGCTCGCCTCTACGCCGCGGCCGTCGCCCGACGCCAGGCCGACCAGATCTACAATCTGTCGCTCACCCGCACGGCCACCGTGACCCTGGCCCACGGGGCGCGGACCGTCATTGGGGTCGGCCGGGTGAAGACTCCAACCCTGGCCATCGTCTGCAAGCGCGAGTTGGAAATCCGGAACTTCGTCCCGCAGGCCTATTTCGAGGTGGTCGCCACCGCCCAGGTCCAAGCCGGTTTGCTACGGATGCGGTATGCGCCGAAGGACCGGATCCTGAAGCGCGAAGATGCCGAGGCGATCGCCGTGGCCGCAGAGGGTTTCGCCGGGCCGCTGGCGGTGCGGGTCGAGGACAAGCGGCAGTCTCCGCCCCGGCTGTACGACCTGCCCTCGCTACAGAAGCTGTGCGGCTCACGCTTCGGCTGGTCGGCGGCGCGGACCCTGGAGGTGGCTCAGGAGCTTTACGACGGGCAGGGCAAGAAAGTCATCACCTACCCCCGTGCCGAGACCCGTTACCTGCCGGAAAGCCTGATCCCTGACGTGCCGCGGATCATCGCCGGGCTGCGGGTCGGGCGCGCCTTCAGCGAGATCGCGGTGCCCGAGCCGCCGGTCATCCGCCGCGGCGCGAGCGGCACCTTCCACGACAAAGGTCTGGCCGGGGCGAGCCACCACGCCATCATCCCCAACGTCAACACGACGGACGCGCTGCGGGAGGTATGGCCGCGCCTCTCGGCGGATGAGCGCCGGCTGTTCGATGTCGTCGCCCGTTCCTACTTGGCAGCGATGATGCCGGACTTCCGCTATCGGCAGACTACCGTCACGCTAGATATGCGCCGCCATCTGTTCCAGGCCGCGGGGCGGCAGCCCATCGAGCTTGGCTGGCGTGCCGCCTTCCCCGACTGGCAACCGGCCGAGGAGAAGGGCGAGGGCGCGCAGCTGCTGCCCGCGCTCAGGCATGGTGAGGCCACCGTGCTGCGCGATGCAGCGGTCGAGGACAAGGAGACCCGGCCACCGCCGCGATACAACGAGGGCACCCTGATTGAGGCAATGCAGAATGCCTGGCGCTTCGTCGCCGATGAGGCGCTGCAGGAGAGGCTGAAGGAAGCCAGGGGTATCGGTACGCCGGCGACCCGAGCCGAGATCATCCGCGGCCTCAAGGCGCAGGATTTCCTCATCGCCGACGGCAAGCACATCGTGCCGACCGAACGCGGTCTGACCCTCTTCGCCGTACTGGAGCGAGCCGATCCGGCTCTCGTCGACCCTGGCGTGACAGCGCAGATGGAGCGCCTCTTGGATGAGGTGCTGATCGGTCAGCAGGAGATGATTGGGGCAATCGATGCCGTCTGCGCCCAGGCGAGCAGGATTATCGGCCGGTTGCAGGCGGGTGCCGGCTCCGTCGACCCCGCGCTGCTGAGCGGCGTCACCAGAGAGGCCGGCGTGGACCGGCCGCCCACGCCGGCGATGAAGCGCTTTGTCGATAGCCTCGCCCGCCAGAAAGGGCTCAAGCCGCCGCGTGGCTACACGTCATCGGGCGCCGCCTGCCGCGCATTTCTTGACCAGCATGCGCCCAGGAACGACCGAGCGCCGGCGCCCATTGATGCCGAAGCTGGGACACCACCGCCTGCGCATCGGACAGTGGCAAAAAGGCGTCCGCTGGCCCAGCGCCATAGCCACGCACTACGTACCGGGACCGAACCAGATCAAGGCAGTGGACATGGTACATCGAGTCGGAAAGCCGCGGCTCAGGAGCGGAAGGTCCGCGACGGAAAACCACCCGCGAAGCAACGCAGCCAGACGGTGGCTCAATCTGGCGCGTCAGGTGCCCCCAGCGGCGATACGCCACTGCGCATCCCCTTTGGCAACAAGGAGGCTGCGCTCCAGCTCGGCGCCCGTTACCGCGCTGGTGGCTGGTACGCGCCGGCCGGCATTGATCTCAGCGGCTTCCGTGAACGCGGATGGCTGTGACGAGGCTCGATAGGGTCACCTTTATGGCACGTGCCCTCACGTCTCGGTCGCCACCCCACGCTGCCAAGCCACGCCGGCCTCCTCCATGAGCAGACGTCCTGCCGCCTCGCTGTCCGCCCAGTCGGCCCGCAACTGGCCCTGGAACACGACGCGCTGGATGCCTGCTTGAACCAGAGAGGCAGCACACGCCGCGCATGGCGGATGGGTGATATAGGCCGTGCATCCAGCGAGCGACACACCCGAGCGCGCGGCCGTGGCGACCGCATTGGCCTCAGCGTGCACAGAGAGAAGCAGCTTCGTCGGACGATCGGCCAGGCGCTCGGGGAGGTCGGTCACTCCGCGTGGGAAGCCATTATAGCCAGTCACCCGGATCCGGCGGTCGTTGTCGACCACGACGCAGCCGACCTTGGTTGTGCGGTGCTTCGACCAGTCGGCAATGTGCATCGCCAGTGCCAAGAACCGGGCGTCCCAACGGGGGGAGATGTGTGCATCACTCATGGGATGGTGCAGATGGCACAAATTGCTTATTGATTCGAGATCAACAGTTTCCAGAAGCCGACTGCCGAGCGGTGATCCCGCTGAACCGCACCTATGGACCCACGCCAAGAATGGCTTATAATCAAGGGGTTAGACCTCGTTGGCAAAATCAGCCAACCCTCGAGGTCT
The DNA here is from genome assembly GCF_059503625.1 of Skermanella sp. NCBI lineage: Bacteria > Pseudomonadati > Pseudomonadota > Alphaproteobacteria > Rhodospirillales > Azospirillaceae > Skermanella > Skermanella sp. Next base: position 934 of record NZ_JCACHA010000958.1, on the reverse strand, counting down.
AGAGAATCTCCGACATTCCTGAGAGAAATTCCGCTCTCATTCGGGCGCCGAGTCATCAAGTTTGGGGTAAAGCTCAATCGCTTCCGTTGAAGAAGGCGCTTGTGGATCGGCTCTGGGCGGACGGCGCCTGTTCAGGTTGGGTGCCTGGACTATCCTGACCCTGCCGTGTCATCCGGCAGGTGCTGGCGTCGGTAACGGGACCAGCTTGGCGAGATTGCGGAGGTTCTGCGCGGCAGCGGCGAGGCGGAACTCATCACGGGCACCATTCATGGGCGAATAGCATCTCGACCTTCGACCGCTGCCGCCGTGAGCCCGCGTCCTCCTCAGTCTTCGCAATGTTCCGGACCATATCCCGTGCGTCCTCGTCGATCGAGCGCAGCAGCGTCCAGGCTCGCCGGTTCGGGCAGCAGCGGGGCTTCAGCGCGCAGGCGCCGCAGTCGTGCCTGGTGGCACGGTAACGCATAAGGCCTTCGGCATCGACGCCAATCCGCGGCCGCGTGAACTGGCGCCGGTAGTGTAGCAACTCCTTCCCGCCCTGGCAGATGTAGAGGTCGCACCCATGGTCGTCGGTGAAGTCGGAGCGGCTGAAGGTGCCATCCGTCCGCTGCAATTTGTCGAACGCCGAGGCGGCAGAACCAGCGACACGCGAGGTTCAGGTGGATCTCCTCGCACAGCCGTCGCTCCAAGCGGATGCCGCAGCAATAGCCGATCAGCAACACGCGGATATCAGCTCGGGATAGACCGACCGACGCCCGATGGCGCTGCGGAAGGGCTCCAGCTGCCATCGGACGTCGCTCAGCTCGACGAAGCGGTCGATGGCACGCAGCAGGTCGTCGGCGGAGACGCAGGTCTCCAATATTGCTGACGCCGCTGATGCCTCCTAGTGTCCTGATTCTGAAATTTGTGGGCACTTTGCCTGGACGTGCACGGTGCG
>NZ_JCACHA010000957.1:0-6714 GCF_059503625.1 Skermanella sp. | reverse complement strand
GGAGGCTATGGTTCGGTCGCCTCCGGCGCTACGTGGGGAGGACATGTCGGATACGGCTCATCGTATTGGGGGTTCCTCCAATCGGCAAGTCGCGGGCGGCTCATTGATCATTTGTCTTGTTGCCGCTCCATGACCGGCGTGTTCGTCAACACCGTCTCTGGCGGCTCCTCCAAGGCCCTGCGGCGAACGATTCATCCGAAGTGGCTGAGGCTTCAATGGACGCATTTGCCAGCCGGTCAATTCATGGCAAGCTGATGAGGACGTCCCATGAGGTGAAACATGAAGCTCTGCCATCTCTGCACCAATGTTTGCCAGAAAACCAGGAACTTCGACACCAGCGATCCCAGTGCCGTCCAGCAGCGGACCTGCCTCGCAATCCGTTCGATCACGGATCTGCTGATGATCAAAGGGCTGATCTGCCTCGACATCGTCGATGTCAGCAGCGTCATGCGGGATGGCGGTCGAGCCGTAGTCGGTATTGGTGAAGCTGCCGGCAAGGGTAGAGCCACGAGGGCGGCGGAAGCCGCGATCCTGGACCTGAAGCGGCAGCTTACAGCGATGCAGCCAGTCCACGCTCACAAGCAGCCTTGATATCGTTAAAGGTTGCAGCCCGCTGACAATCATCTGAAGACCAGGACATTGACCAGGAGATCGTCAGCGACATCGTGCTCAATTCGGCTTCCCGGCCGAGGAGATCGAGCGGGAAGGCGGTATCGTGCTCCAGGAAATCTCCCGCTACGACGCGAACCCGAGAGTGTCGCCTACTACGCCGCCTCGGAAGTCTTCTGGTCCGATCAGGCCCTGGGTCGCCCAATCCTGGAGCCGGCCGAGATGATCCGGGCGATCCTTCTCGATACCATCATGACCTACATGGCGGGCAACTACCGGGCCTCCCGCATGATCCTGTCGGTGCTTGGCAACATCGATGAGGCGGCGGTGCTGGCCGAGAGCCAGTTCGGGCAGCGTGGCGGCGTCCTCCGACCTATACCAGGAGCCGGCCCGGTTCGGCGGCGGCGAGCGGCGAGCGGGACTCCAAGCAGGTCCGTGGCCGAGCGGATCGAGCCGTCGGGCGATGACCGCGGTTGGCAGGCTGGATAAGCTCGAAGGCTACGACACCCTGGCGGCCCGTCTCGCCGGCTGATCGGCAGCGGGATGGTTTTTAAGGACCACCCCATCGTGGTAGCTTCCCTGATGCCACCGAGGCGGGAGAGTTGATCATGACAGCCCTGATCAAGGTCACGGTGACCGCGATGTATCGCGGCAAGAGCTACACCGGCGAGGCCGAAGTCGAAGTCGAGCGGCTAGACCAGAAGTACATGATCGCCCACATGGACCTGATCCGTGATCTACCGGCGGGTCAACTAAGCGACTGCGTGCCGCTGCGGGACCGCGACTTCGACGCCGGGACGCTGGTTTGGAGCCCCGAGGGATGGTGCTACGAGCCTCCCGAATTCAGCTACGACGAGCAGCACCTGCTGCGGAGGCTGGCGAACGATGCCTGCCGGTATGGCGATTGCCGGGGTGAGACGCTCGACTGCCTCCGGGCTAGGGGCCTCGCCATCTGGAATCCGACGACCGATCTTCCGACAGCGGAATACTGCTGGGTCAGCCTGACCAAGGCCGGCTTCGCGGTCGCAGACCAGTTGCCCGGCCGGCGGTAGCCCTCGCCCCCGTCGCCGGGCTTCGGGGACCGCCTTGCCAGCAGCCTGCGGGGACCGGCCGCCCCGCCGCCATCGAGAACAACAAGGCCCTGCTGCTCATCCGGGCCATGGTCGCGGGGGCCTACGCCGACGGCGATGTCTCCTGTGAGGAGCGGCAGGCCATCATGGACCGGCTCGATCAGGCCGGGGCCGGACCGGAGGAACGCCGCCTCGTCGAGTACGAACCGAGCAACCCGACGCCGGTCGAGGCCATCATCCGGGAAGCCCAGGCCCCCGACACGGCGGCTGAGGTCTATCTCGCCTCCAACACCGCGATCCGGGTCGATACCGACGCCGAGCGGGCCTACATGGATTATCTGGCCTCACGGCTCCGGCTGACACCGGCCGCCCGCCAGGAACTCGACCGCCTGCTCTAACCGGGAACCCCGGTGCGAGCCACGGTCAGCACCGCGTCTTCAGGGAATGCCATGATCGCTTACCCGGTCAGTGCCTAGATCAATGACAAGCAGGGAGTCGCCACTGTTACTTTCGGGATGACCGACGAGGACGGCTAACCCATCACGGTCAAGCTCAGCGTCCGCAACGCCGAGAACCCGCTCTGGGAAGCCGCCGACAAGCTCAAGCGGCTGATATCCGACATTGAGGAGGTGGCGATAATCAACGCATCGTATCAACGGGCCATCGCCGCCGAGTGAGTCGGGCTCTCAGCTTCGGCATAGCAATTGGATGCTGAGGAGGATCACCGGGCCGACATTGGCCCGGCTGGCCCTGATACCTTTCGTGATGATTGCGGAAGGAACTGGATGAGCATCCCTATGCCTCATTGGCCGACGTCTAGTTTTGCCGCGACAAACGATCCACAAGCCTGTTGTCTGCGAGATTGCGGCATCTTTGTAAACCAGCATGGCGATGGCCTAGCCCTGCGGGCCTGTGCATTGCGTAGCTTTCGGGATGGCGTCTTATTAGATCAGAGAGATCGGCGGCGACAGTCGGATTAGTTTCTTCCCCAATAAGCATCAAGTGAGAACCGTCGGGATCACTTCATCCCAGGCATCTACGACAGAACTTCAGTGATGAGCCATAATCTTCACGCTTGGCACTTGTTCAAGATGAAGCCGAGACGGCCCGATTCCGCCGTATTGATCCTAATCGTCCTTTCACTTCTCTTCGGCGTAATGCTCAGCATGCTGCATGCCGCCGAGGAAACTGGGAAGCCTATTGCACTAGGGAGCTTTACGGAACAATCAGCTATCATTTTGATCCAGTCTAAGCCTTCCAATCAGGAAACTGCCGCCTTCATGGTCCAGGTCGATCAGGAGTTTGAACGCCTGACCGCGTTCGATCCTTTCCACTACAGCAGGGACTTGGAGACCATTGGAGAGGCACTGGCCGTGATCAATCAGTGGCCCGTGCTCATCCAGCAAGCAGCGGCTCTCGACCTGACGCCGGACCAGCGGCGGCGTGTCCTGGAATTCCGCCATGAGGTGATCGCGGGACAGAAACACTTCTTCCCTACATTACGGAACGACTACGGGCCGGCAGTGCAGCAGAAGGTGGCCAAGCACAATGTCGCGGTTTCGACCTCTGAAACTGACCACACGATCATCGAATTCGTCGGCGGCATGTTCGGCTCTGTCGGGTACCAGCGGGGCTTCACCGAGATGATGTGGCCGATCCTGCGGCAGCTACGATTCAAGAAGGTCCAGTTCCGGGAATACCGTTCCCAGGGAACCTTTGCCTCGTGGAACATCCAGAGCCCCGAAGATGGTGTACTGGTCGTCTGGGAACGCGACGCCAGTGAATACCGAGTAGTCGAATGAGAAGCCCGGCAGCCCACGGATGCCGTCTTCAACTTGAGCCGAACGGAGACTTCAGTCCTTGCGGCTGGGGGAGCCTTACCCCGCTCCAGAGAGTCGAGGAGACCAGTGGGTCCGCCTCATTCCCCGCTTACCGCCTCGACGTCCGTGATGGTCAGTTGGTCATCATAGATCCCTGCCCCAACCGTGAACGGTGTATTCGGGACGGGTTCGATATAGGTCAGTTTCCGGGCAGGCTCCTTCTGGCCAGCCTTGGGCCAGTGATACTGAACCCAGTAGCCCTTGGTTGAGCCGACGGGGCAGAACATCGGGCCGATCACTTTGCCGGTCGGATCCCTGAGCTTGGACAAGGGCATGTCCTCGAAGCCGAACAGGGGGTTTGCCGCAACCTTCTTCTGCTGGCAGTCGATCACGAAGACATAGGTGTTGGCCCATACGTAATCGGATCGCCGTTCCTTGAAGGTCGCAAGGCCGGTCTTGCCGTGTTTTTCGAGATATCCGGCAGCTTGCTGGACCTTCTGAACGACCTGCTGAGGCGTCGCCTTCTCTTGACCCAACGCCGTACCGCTGGAGTGGATGAAGGCCAGGGAGAGGAAGAGGACCGTTTCTCGCATGATGGCCTCGTGATTGCTCTGACTCGGAAACGAGCGTGTTAAGACAGGTTTGCGACGAGAAAGCGGCCGTCTTATGCAAGCCCCGCCAATCTCTCGTCGTCTGCCACGCCGGGCATGAACATCATCAACCCGTTGCTGGTACGGGCGAGCCGTCTAATCTGCTTGGCGACCTCTGTGATCCAGTACGGATCATGGCTTTGCCGGGCGATTTCCCAGGCATCGATAACGTCAGCGATCCTGCTGGCCCAAACCGCCTCTTCCATAGTCAAGACCACCAGGAGGGCTTTGGCATCTCTCCGCAGCGGCCCGACATCGCGGCAGCGAAGCCGGATTGGGCAGTCGCCAATAAGATAGATGACTTCAAGATCTGCCGAGTCGGCAGATGATTGTTCACCACCTTCTAGGGATGCCGCCATGGGAATGGAGAAATCGATCATTGGCTTATTCCGTGTCGCAGACCAAGCAAGGCTATGTCGCCGTACGCTCAGTACGATGTTTATGCGGTCGGGCGTCGCTGGACACCAGTCCGCTGATCAAACCCTGGGAGGTGTCTCCACCCGCGAAGGTTCAGTGTTGCAGATCAAAGTACCGTCGGCCGGAAGGTTCAGTCAGGCTGAAGCACTCCTCTCCGCCTGGGAGTATGATGTGCCGCAGCAAGCTGACGTTGTCAGGAGCTATCCAGACAACGGGAATGCATCCGATTTTACGGTCCCGCCAAATCGGCGAGGACGTCAATGGTCGCGAAGGAGCCGACGAGCGGGTTGTCGCTCCCATGCTCCCGCTCCATCTCATGCACGTCATCGTCCCGGTCCGCTAGAGTCGCCGTCGGGCGAGCCGGCAGGCTGCCGGTAGCTTCCAAGCGGGATCTCCAGGTCCTGTCGAGAGGAGGAGGCCGTTGACCAGTGGTCATGCTGGCGTAATAGAACGGCAGGGGCTCAGCTTCCATACCGCTCGCTGCCGAGCGACCATCGAGCAGTGAGAGCCCTCCTAACGCAGCGGCTCCGGTGACTGCGGCCACGATCCATGCGGCCACTACTTCATTCGGGATCATCTTGCTGCCTCCCTGTGCAGCGTTCCCGTCACCTTGCCGAGACGTGTTCGCTTCCATTCGTCTCAGGCGAAACGATCATGCAGTTCAGCAACTGGCGGTAAGAGGATGGTCGCACCAGCGAAAAGAAAGTGCAACACTTATACCTTGGTTTACACCTCTACCAGGAGAGTAGTCTCTCGTTTAACTTTGGAATACGAGGCACACCGATTTTGGGATGGCGGAAACGCCACCGGGTGGCGTCGTTCCAAGGATGCTCCCGAGGGTCGGAGCCGCTTCCATGGCGACAATCATGCTGTCTAGCATTTATGGCCCACGGCGGCTTTCCTGTTGGTGTCCTGCCGACGATCAGCGAAGATGCTGCCTTGTCTAGATTTCTGATCAGCGTGCTTCAAACCTGAAATAGAAGCCTGGAGGCGGCGGATACCATCCCGGTCCGTACCATCCGTATCTCGGCATGGTGTTGCGGTACCAGTATTGCCGTCGAGCTTCGCGTCGCTGGCCGATGATCCTGCCCATTTGAACGCAGGCCCACCGGTCACCCCAGTCACATCCCCGCTGGAGATCCCTAAGATAATGAGACTGGCCGCCATGGTGCCAGTTCCAACTGCGGTCACGATGAGCCGCCGCCGGTTGAGCAGTCAGGAGAACCAGTGTGGCGGCAGCAATGGCGAACAGTAGTCGCATAACTCACCTCCTGTGAATTATTTCATCCGCCCACCAGGGCTGCGGCGACGGCCAGCGTACGGCAGGCGTTTGATCCTGAGTAATTGATGAGAGCGTGCTGGCATGAACGATCAGGCCACCAATCGCTCGCATAGCGGATTGGTACTGCTGTCGCGTTTCAGTCGAGAATTGAGGGCGGTCAGCAGCATAGGAAGCCGCCGGGTCAGCCTGGATCGGTATGGCCGTCAGGAGCACAAACGCGATCCCGAGCATCAGCACACGGGTACGCATGGGGCACCTTCATGAGGTTCATCTACATGGATCTACAGATGGGGACGGCAATCTATTCCATCACTGGGTATCACGCTGTGCAGTTCGCTTTTACCAGACCTCTTAGAGCATCAGCGGGATCAGGGACCGAATTTCATCAGGGTTCGTGTAAGGACTGTAGTGCTTCAATCAGGTGCTGGGGTAGGATCGGCTTGATCAGCACGCCGGCTGGCTCTGTTGCCTCGATCCGAAGGCGGGTCGCGATTTCGTTCGATCCAGTCAGAAAGATGATCTTGCAGGAATATTCCTTACAAATCCTCATTGCGGCCTCGACGCCGTCCATGCCGCTCCCCAGGCGGACATCCATCAGGACGACCGCGGGACGGTGCCGTGACGCCATCTTGATAGCTGTCGGCCCGGTTTTAGCGACCTGAAGGTTCCGGAAACCCGCATCTTCCAAAGTCATCCTGATCCCGAGACGAACGAGATTGTCATCGTCCACGATCAGGATGGGAGCGTCACTGGTCAGCATGGCGATTCGAAAGGACAGGGGAACGTCACGGTGATGTCGGTGCCCTGGTGCTGGTTCATGGTCATCTCACCATCCAACTGATCAACCAGTTCGGCGATGATCTGCT
>NZ_JCACHA010000956.1:0-6715 GCF_059503625.1 Skermanella sp. | reverse complement strand
GACCTGCACCTTGCCTACAAGGACCGCGCCTGGGTGCTGAGGCGGGTCCGCTCCTGACCCGCCCCTGACTCTTCCCCTCTGCCGCTCGTCACGCGACGGCCGCCATCTCCGGCCGGGCACGTGCGCAGAGCTTTTCCACGACGGCGCGGATCAGTTTCATCCCGGTGTCGTCGTCCAGCGACAGGATCGATTCCGGGTGGAACTGGACGGCGGCCAGCGGCAGCGCGCGGTGTTCCAAGGCCATCACGACGCCGTCCTCGCTCTCGGCCGTGACCTCCAGCTCGTCCGGAAGGCTTGCCCGCTCCGCGAACAGCGAATGGTAGCGGCCGACGGTGAAGCTCCGGGGCAGCCCGTCGAACAGCGCGCCGCCCAGCACCCGCACGGCGGATGCCTTGCCGTGCATCGGGTGCTCCAGCACGCCCAGCGTTCCGCCGAAATGCTCGGCCATCCCCTGCAATCCCAGGCAGACGCCGAATACCGGCACCCCCAGCGCCATCGCCAGGCCCAGCGTCGCCGAGACGTCGAAGTCCGCCGGCCGCCCCGGACCCGGCGACAGCACCAGCAGGTCGGGCCGCATCTCCGCCAGTGCCGCGCGGGCGGCTTCAGCCCGCAAAGTCGTCACCTCGGCGCCGGTCTGCCGGAAGTAGTTGCCGAGCGTATGGACGAAGCTGTCCTCGTGGTCGACCAGCAGTATCCGGCGTCCCATGCCGGGCCTTGCCCCAGCCTGGACATCCGGTCCGCCATTGCCGTCCACCTGCCGGATCACGCCGAACAGCGCCGATCCCTTCAGCCGGCACTCGGCGTCCTCGGCGACGGGGTCGCTGTCGTAGAGCAGCGTGGCGCCGACCCTGACCTCCGCGACGCCGTCCTTCAGCCGGATCGTGCGGAGCGTCAGCCCCGTGTTCATGCCGCCGTCGAAGGTCATGCAGCCGATGGCGCCGCCGTACCACCGGCGGGCTGACTTCTCGTGGTCCTCGACGAACTGCATCGCCCTGCGCTTCGGCGCTCCGGTCACCGTCACCGCCCAAGTATGGCTGAGGAAGCCGTCCAGCGCGTCGAACCCGTCGCGCAGCGTCCCTTCGACATGATCGACGGTGTGGATCAGCCGGGAATACAGCTCGACCTGCCGGCGGCCGATCACCCGGACCGAGCCGGGCTCGCAGATCCGCGACTTGTCGTTGCGGTCCACGTCGGTACACATGGTCAGCTCCGCCGAGTCCTTGGCCGAGTTCAGCAGCGTCAGGATCTGGGCGGCGTCCGAGATCGCGTCGGCGCCGCGCGCGATGGTGCCGGAGATCGGGCAGGTCTCGATCCGGCGGCCCTCCACCCGGACATACATTTCCGGCGATGCCGCGATCAGGAACTCGCCGTCGCCGAGGTTCATCAGCGCGCCGTAGGGGGAGGGGTTGGCGCGGCGCAGCCGGCGGAACAGGGTGGACGGGCCGCTCGCCGATTTCTCGGCGAAGACCTGGCTCAGGACGACCTCGAACAGGTCCCCGCGCTTGAAGGCGTCGCGCGCCCGCTCGACCGAGGCGGCATAGTCGCCGTCGGCGTGGTCGTTGGCGGGGTCGGCCGCGGCATCGGGGCTATAGGGGGCGGGGGCCGTGGACCGCGCCAGTCCGTGAGTCCGCTCGCCCGCCGCCGTGAACTCGTAATGGTGGATCGTCGCGGCGGCGCGCAGGTGGTCCACGACCAGCACCTCGTCCGGCAGATACAGCACGAGGTCGCGCTGGTCGCCGCCACGCTCCAGCCTCCTGCGGATCGCCTCGAACTGGAAGGCCAGATCGTAGCCGAACGCACCGTAGAGCCCTAGCGTGTGGTCGTCCGGCGCGCTGAACAGATCGGAGACCGCCCGCAGCACCGAGAAGACGGAAGGCTGCCGGCTGCGGTCTTCCTCCGCGAAGGTGCCCGGCGCCACGGGTTTGACCCGGCAGTCGATCCGCCCCGGCGCGGTATCGAACGCTTCCAGAGCGTCCAGGTCGGCGAGGTTTTCGGCGATGGCGCGGACCAGGACGCGGCCGCGCAGGTTGAGCGCCTCGATCCTGACGTCGCGGTCGCGCGCGGTCAGCATGACCGGCGGATCGACGAAACCCAGGTCCCAGCGGGTATAGCGGCCCGGATATTCGAAGCTGGAGGACAGCAGCACGCCGCGCCGCCGTTCCAGCGCATCGATCAACGGCTCGACGGCGCCCTCGTAGGGCTGCTGGATCAGGCGGCGCTCGACCCTGATGCCGCCGCGCGTCCGGTAATCCAGTGTTTCCTTGTCGTTGAAGCTCATATCCGGGTCCCCGTTCAGGTGTCTGGCTCTATTGGCTGGCTTTGACTGCCGCCACGGACCCCCGGTGAACCCCGCTTCGTCAGATCCCAATCCCCGACAAAAACAAAGGCCGCCCGGAACCCGTGGCGGCCTCGATGTCGATCACTGCGATCGCATGCGTGAGGTTTGGCCGCCCGATTACACGGGCCACCACCAACGCTGCGCTGCTGTGAGAACGATGTTGCTCATGGGGCGGACAATCTCACGCGGCGGGGAAGAAGGTCAAGCGAGTTCACTTCGCCTGCTTGAACAGGATGATCGAGATGCGGCGGTTGCGCGGGTCCTTGGGGTTTTCCGGGAACAGGGGGTCCACTTCGGCCCGGCCGCTGACGTCGGCCAGTCGGGTGGGGGGCAGTCCCATCGCGGTCAGCGCCTTCAGCGTGGCGCTGGCGCGCTGGCTGGACAGGTCCCAGTTGCCCTGGGGGTTGTTGGCGAACGGGGTGGCGTCGGTGTGGCCCCGGATCGCGATCTTGTTGTTCAGCGGACCGATGGCCTGGACGACCTTGGTCAGGAGCTTCCGCATGTCGTCGTTCATCTGAGTGCTGCCGGAGGCGAACATGCTCTTGCCCTCGTTGTCGACGATCTGGACGCGCATGCCTTCCGGCGTCTGATCGACCAGCAGGTTGTTCTTCAGACCCTGAAGGTCGGGAGAGGCTTCCAGCGCTTGTTTCAGCGCATCGGCCGCCTTGTCGAACTGGCGCTTCTCGCGCTGTTCCGGCGTCAGGGACGGCGGGGCGCCGGGCTTGGGCGGCGCTCCGGCCGCCTGCTGGCCGGGGTCCTTGCCCTGGCCGCTGTCCTCCCCCTCGGCGCCTTCGCCGGCGCCGCTGCTGTCGCCGTCGTTCTCGGTGGGCTTGACGAGGGTGTTGGGGGCGGCATCCTGCGACGTGAAGGCGGCGTTGGGGGACGACAGGCTGCCGGGGACGGAGATCGTGACGCCGCCTAGCAGACCGCCGGAGCCGCTGTTGGAACTGGAAACCGCCGGGCTGGGAGAGAAGTAGTCGGCGAGGCTCTTGCGCTGGTCCTCCGTGGTCGAGCCAAGCAGCCACAGCAGCAGGAAGAACGCCATCATCGCGGTCACGAAGTCGGCATAGGCCACCTTCCAGGCGCCGCCATGGTGGCCGCCGCCGGCCACGATGATGCGCTTGATGATGATGGGCCGCTCGGACTTTGCCATTGCTCACCTGACTGAAGGAATTGGCTGACGAATTGTTAAGACTTCCGCTCCAAGATGCGCTCGACTTATGCAGGTTTTCCCGCATTTCCGCGCATTTCTCAGCGTGTCAAGGCAGACAACCTGACTTAAGAACGTAAACATTTCTTTATCGGCAAGTCGGACGGTCATGCTTGCAATCGGTGGACTCGTTTTCCTCTTCATCTGCGTCTTCGGCGTTTACGCCGCAACTGGCGGTAATATGGAAATCGTGCTTGGCGCCTTGCCGCACGAAATGGCGACCATCGGCGGCGCCGCCGTCGGCACCTTCCTGATTTCCAACAGCGCCCATGGCATCAAGCATGCGCTGAAGGACATGCCTAAGGTGATCAAGGGCGCCAAATTCAAAAAAGCCGACTACATGGACATCCTGACGTTGATGTTCCAGTTGCTGAAACTCGCCAAGAACAAGGGCACGGTCGCGATCGAGCCCCATATCGAAAAGCCGGGCGAGAGCCCGATCTTCCAAGCCTACCCCAAGATCACGCACGACCATTTCGCGCAGGACCTGATCTGCGACTACCTGCGCATGGTATCGATGAGCCAGGACGATCCGCATCAGGTCGAAGACATCATGGAGCGCGAGATCAAGGCCTTCCACGCGGAAGGCTCGCATGTGTCCCACGCTTTCCAGGGCATGGCCGACGCGCTGCCGGCGCTCGGCATCGTCGCGGCGGTGCTGGGTGTGGTGAAGACCATGGGCTCGCTGAACGAACCGCCGCCCGTGCTCGGCAAGATGATCGGCGGCGCGCTGGTCGGCACCTTCCTGGGCGTGCTGCTGGCCTACGGCATCTTCGGCCCGATCGCCACGCGCTTGCAGGGCATCTACGACGACGAGATCAAGTTCTACCACGTGATCCGCGTGATCATCACCGCCCACCTGCACGGGCAGGCGCCGCAGATCAGCGTGGAGACCGGCCGCAAGGCGATCTCCCACGAATACATGCCGAGCTTCGCGGAAGTCGAAGAGAAGCTGAACGCTCTGCCGCCGGTGTGATGCCAAAAGCTGAATAGGTTGGCCTGAGAAAATACTTTCGCCGTGTAGGTCGGTCTAGAGCAAAGCGGCAGCCGACATAGACGCGCCGGCTTGTCGGCTGCCGCTTTGCTCTAGACCGACCTACGGCATGACCATTTTTACTTGGCATAACGCAGAAAAACGGCGGGAGAATTCCCCGCCGTTTTTTGTCTTTAACAAATGCCCTTGTTCAGCCTGACGTCTTGGTGACCATGGGCGACGGAGAAACCTGACCGGGCACCTGCCCCGGAAGCTGGCGGAACAGCGAGGTCCCGACCAGCAGGTCGACCGCGCGCTGAAGCTGGTAGTCCTCGGCGCTGCCGGGTGCCGCATCGGACTTCGTCGTCACCGGGGCCGGAGCGCCGGGAGCGGCGGCGGCTGGGGGCTTCGCGACCGTGTCGTTGCTCAGCGCGCCGCGCAGGTCGGCTTCCTTGCGGGTCGAGGCCTGCGCCACCTTTTCCAGCTTGGCCTGCTCGACCGTGATGTCGGGGGTGACGCCCAGCGCCTGGATCGAGCGGCCCGACGGCGTGTAGTAGCGGGCCGTCGTGATCTTCATGGCCTTCTGCTCGGTCAACGGCATGATGGTCTGGACGGAGCCCTTGCCGAAGGTCTGGGTGCCCAGCAGCACCGCGCGGTGCTGGTCCTGAAGGGCGCCGGCGACGATTTCCGACGCGGAAGCCGAACCGCCGTTGACCAGGACGACGATCGGCAGGCCCTTGGTCAGGTCGCCGCTGGTCGCGTCGAAGCGCTGGGTCTCCACGCCGTCGCGGGCGCGGGTCGAGACGATGTTGCCCTTGTCGAGGAAGCTGTCGGCGACCGAAACCGCCTGATCCAGCAACCCGCCTGGATTGTTGCGGAGGTCGACGACATAGCCGATCAGCTTGCTGCCGATCTCGTTCTGGAGCGTCTGTACAGCCTTTTCCAGGCCCGGCTGGGTCTGGCGGCTGAAGCCGGTGATGCGGATGTAGCCGACATTGCCTTCCGCCCGCTGCTTGACCGGCTGGCTCTTGATCACTTCGCGGGTCAGGCTGACTTCGAACGGAGCCGCCTCGGTCACGCCGCGCCGGACCATGACCTTGATCGGCTGGCCGACCGGACCGCGCATCTTGTCGACCGCCTGCTTGAGCGACAGGCCCATGACCGGCTCGCCGTCGATCTGGGTGATCAGGTCGCCGCTCTGGAAGCCGGCGCGGGCGGCGGGGGTGTCGTCGATCGGGGAGATGACCTTGACGAGGCCGTTCTCCAGCGTGACTTCGATCCCCAGGCCGCCGAACTCGCCCCGGGTCTGGACCTGCATCTCGGTGAAGTCCTCGGTGTCGAGGAAGCTGGAATGCGGATCGAGCGAGGTCAGCATGCCGTTGATGGCCGCCTTGACCAGCTGCTCGTCGGTCACCTTCTCGACATACTGTCCGCGCACCCGCTCGAACACTTCGCTGAACAGGTTGAGCGCCCGCTCATCCATCGCCGACTGCTGCGCCGCGGCTGTGTTGGGCGCCTTGGACGAGGAATTGGCCGCTGCCTGGACAGGCGCTCCGGAGGCCGGCGGCTGCGCCAGCGCCGGCAGGGGCGCCAGAAGCGCCAGCGATACGGCCAACAGTGCTGAGGTGCTGGTAGCGGATGTCCGGTCGTTCATGCGGGCGAGATCCTCTGGCGGGCACGAGCCCAAAAGGAGTGTTGAGCAAGTTTAAACGGATGGTCCAACGAATACGATACACCATTCGGGCGGCAGGATAAGAGAGCCTGAATATGGTTAATCTAAGGTTATGAAAAATGCCGCCCGATCGATGGCGCCTTGCCTTTTGCGTCACATATCCGGGTTGGCAGCGCGGGGCCGCTGTGAAAGACTTGAGCCCATGCTATTGCACCGCACCATACGCTGAACGAGTGCGGCGGATAATCGAGAGTGACAGGAAGGTTTGACGATGACGAGACGTTGGTTTGGCGCTTTCACGGCGGCGATGCTAGGCGCCGTGTTCTGTACGGCTTCCGTGACCGGATCGGCCTTGGCGGCGGATCTGCCCAAGGTGACGCTGGCGATGAGCGGCTGGACCGGGTTCGCGCCGATCACGCTGGCGCAGAAGGCCGGCATCTTCGAGCGGAACGGCATCGAGGTCGAGATCAAGAAGATGCCGACGTCCAACCGGCATCAGGCGATGGCGTCCGGCGACGTCCA
>NZ_JCACHA010000955.1:0-6748 GCF_059503625.1 Skermanella sp. | reverse complement strand
GCCATATAACAATTAAGCATTTATTACTAATGGATATGCCTAAAGGCGAATGAAACTGCCTCATTCACCAATCCAGGCTACCTTACTCCAATTCTGACACACGCATCTGAGCAATGGTGCCGCATGTCCCGGCCAGACATGCAGTTGCGTGTTAATAAATTGCAGTTTCCGTAAGTTGAATTGGTGAGAGATCATAGGCACCCGTTGCAGGGCCTGCCGGAGAACCAGCTCCGCAGATTTGGTGGCGACATGAGCTGAGATGGCGCAAACGCGATCAAAATCCCGATAATCCTCCCAAAGTACAACCGTCGGCCTGTACCAACCGTCGGTAGGAACCGCTATCCTCCGGTCACATCCAGAACCGGCGGTCAGAAGCCGGTGGCATAAACCGGGAGGAACCCGACCATGCGGCATCTCGTCACCAGCCTTCTCACGATGGCGGTGCTGCTCAGCTCCGTATTCACCGACCAAGGCTTCATCACCCAGGGACTCGCGGCCGACCGGCCCATGGTCCGGGTCGGCGTCCTGAAGTTCGGCACAGTCAGTTGGGAACTCGATACGATCAAGAGCCGTAAGCTGGACGAAGCCGAGGGCATAGATCTGCAAATCGTCGATCTCGCCAGCAATCAGGCGACCCAGGTTGCCTTGCAGGGCGGCGGCGTCGACATGATCGTGACCGACTGGCTCTGGGTATCCCGGCAGCGAACCGACGGCGCCGACTATACCTTCGCCCCCTACTCCACATCGGCCGGAAGCATCATGGTTCCGGCCGGATCGGACATCCGGTCGCTCGGCGACCTGAAGGGCCGTAAGATCGGTATAGCCGGCGGGCCGCTCGACAAGAGCTGGCTGATGCTCCGGGCGCTGACGATGCAGAAACACGGCTTCGACCCCGACAAGGACTCGGCCAAGACGTTCGGCGCGCCGCCGCTCCTCAACGAGCAGGTCCGGAACGGAGGCGTCGATGCCGTGCTCAACTACTGGAACTTCGCGGCCCGCCTGAAAGCCGCGGGCCTGCGCGAACTTGTGACCGTCGAACAGATCGCCGGCGAGCTTGGCATCGCAACCGACGTGCCGATCATCGGCTATGTCTTCAGTGAAGCCTGGGCCGCCGGGAACGCCAAGGCCGTCGAAGGCTTTCTTCGCGCCTCCAAAGCCGCCAAGGACATCATGGGCAAGGACGACGGTGAATGGCAGCGTCTCCGCCCCCTTACCAGGGCCGAGGACGATGCCACGCTGACTGCACTCCGCGACGGCTACCGCGCCGGCATCCCGACGGCCTGGGGGTCCGCCGAACGGGAGGATACCGCCAGGGTCTACGACATACTTGCCAAACTAGGCGGACAGGAGTTGGTCGGAGCGTCGCCCCATCTGGCCGACGGGACATTCTGGGCCGGATCTTCGTTTTGACGGTGCTGTCCAAAATGGGCCGTCTGCCGGCCCATATCCTGTCGCTCCTGGTCCTGATCGTAATTTGGGAAGCCGCAGCCCTGTTCACCGGAAGCAGGCTGCTGCCGGGGCCGGGTGCCGTGGCGCTGCGGCTTGCCGATGAAGTCATCCAAGGCGGACTGCTGTTCCACCTGGCCGCGACCCTGGGACGGGTGGCCGCGAGCTTTGCCATCGCGATGGCCATCGGAACTGCCCTGGGCATCGCGATGGGCCGCATAACGCTGCTCGACCGCTTCCTGGATGGCTGGCTGGTCCTGTTCCTCAACGTGCCGGCGCTGGTGACCATCATCCTGGCCTATGTCTGGTTCGGACTTACGGAGTCGGCTGCCATCGCGGCCGTGGCCGTCAACAAGATCCCCAACGTCGTCGTCACGCTGCGGGAGGGCGCCCGCGCGCTCGACCGCGACTACCTGGAGATGGGCGAGGCCTATCGACTGGGGCGTATGAAGACCCTGCGTCATATTGTCCTGCCACAGCTCTACCCGTACCTTTTGGCGACCGCCCGCTCGGGATTGGCCCTGATCTGGAAGATCGTATTGATCGTCGAACTGCTCGGACGCAGCAACGGCATGGGATTCCAGTTACAGGTGCTGTTCCAGCTGTTCGACGTGACCGGTATCCTGGCCTATACGGTCGCCTTCATCGTGGTCGTCCAGATCATCGAGTTCTCCGTGCTGCAACCGCTGGAGATCCGCGCCGCCCGTTGGCGCCGCTGACTCCGCGGCGTATTTTTGTTGCACTGCACAGCAGTTTGCCGTTACAGCAATATTAAGCAAATATGTTGTCTGGAACGAATTCACCTGCTGAGGCGTTTCATGTCTTATGTGCTTCTCGTGGTTGCCTGCCTGAACGGCCAACCCGGCGCGTGCGTCGAGCACCGCCTTTCGCTTCCCCAGATCACCAACGCCACGGCCTGCCATCTCGGCGGAGCGGTCCGCCTCCGCGACTGGATCGCGGACCATGCGGGGTGGCGCCTGAGGGACGTCAAATGCCTGACGAACTCAAATGTGGCATCGGCGGAAAATTAACAGTTTGGTTACAGACAATAGTTAACGTCACTCTCCAGATCCTTCTCATCCCGCCGGGGGAACCGCCATGGTGAAGCAAGACGACGTGATTGAACGTACTTCGATCGTTACCTACGCCCTGCTTGAAGAACTTCACGAAGTTCTCGCGGATGCGAAGGACCCGGACGAAACGAGCCTTGGAGTCATCATGGGACTGGCAATGTTCCTTGACGACAAGATCGGACCGATGCGGTCCCAGAAGCTGATGTCCCAGGCCCCGGGCATCATCCTGAAGACCGACGCCCATATAACCGACGAACTGATGCAGCGCTTCGCTCCGGTGCTCCGCGCATTCGGCACCCATCTGGCGGAGTTTGCGACCGCACCGGTCGCCGCGCGCCCGCTTAGCAAGGTCAGCTGAGCAAGGCCTATTGATCGAAGAAGCTGAATTAACGGCACGACGCACTACCGATCGGGCGGGTGTGACATAGAACACAGTCACACCGTTCGAAAAACGCCAGGGTTTTCACCGCCGGGATGGTTTAGCACCCACCCATCCCGGCCAGCGAACCTGACGACGGTCCGATCGAGGGGAAAATCATGAGAAGCACCGCCGGAAAACTGGCTCTTGGCCTCGGCGCACTCAACCTCGCAACACTGATCCTGATGGCGACCGTCTCCGCCGACGACGGTTTCTGGGGCATCGGCAACAAGACACTGCCGCCGGGCGCACTGCCGGTCTCCGCGATAGCACGCACCGTCGAGGAGGCCGGTATCAAGCACATCTACGCCATCGATGCCGGCCGCAACGTCTATGAGGTCAAAGCACTCGATCCCAGCGGCAAGCGTATCCGGCTTACCATAGATCCCCTGACGGGCGCCGTCATCGCACGCACCTTTTCATAAGGCGCAAGTCCGTTTGGCAAGCACGGGAACTTGTCGGCAGGATTTTTGATTGAGATGGACAACCGGGTGCTGCGCTGAAGCTCACTCAGGGGTTATCATGGTTTCGTCCCTCCCAATCTCCGGTGCCGATGTGACCACGAACTCCTCCGCCTTGCCAGATGCTGCGCAGGAGCGCGCCCGATGGAGCGCGAGCGGTCCTGCATGGGACCGATGGTCCGACCCGATGGCCGACATGGCGGACCGCCTCAACCTGCCTCTGCTGGATGCCTGCGGCGTCATGCCCGGTGAAAGGGTGCTTGATCTTGCGTCGGGCGCCGGGGAACCGGCACTGAGCGCCGCCAAGCGCGTCGGTCCGGGCGGCCATGTCATCGGCATCGATCTTGTGCCCGAAATGCTCGCCGGTGCGATCCGGCGTGCAGCGGACTTCAGCGGGAAGAAGCCGGACTTCGCAGTCGGCGACATGACCTCACTGCCTTTCCCCGACGAACATTTCGACCGGGTGACCTGCCGATTCGGCATAATGTTCGTTCCCGACACCCAGTCATGCTTGGCGGAGACGCTCCGGGTGCTGAACCGGCACGGCAAGGCCGCATTCATGGTGTGGGGTCCGTTGAGCGACAACACCCTGTTCTCCGAACTGGACGCGGCGGTTTCGGACATAATCGGCCCGGACCCGAAGCACTCGCTCAATCCGCTTTTCCGTTTCGAGGAACCCGGTTCGTTAGGGAATGCGATGACCGCAGCAGGGTTCAAGAACGTCACGGAAGAGTCGCTCCGGCCGACGGCGCGGGTTCCGTTGGACAAGCCGTTCTGGCGCGCGTCGCTCGACATGCTGTTTGCGCCACGTTTGGCTTCCGCCCGAAAGGGCAGCCGCGAGCGGATCGAAGATGCGGTTCGATCGCATTTTTCCGGAGTGGCGGTCGAAGGCGTCTGTCCGCTGCACCTCCACGCCAGGATAGTCGCGGGTGAGGTCGGCTGACCCGCTGCGGTCAGTACTCGTTCCCCAGGCAGTCGATTGCGACGAGGATGCCTAGAAGCATCGCTACCGACCCGTCGGGTCCGCCGAGCGGCAGAACGAGTTCCTGGAAATTCAGGTACTCTCGGCCACACCAGCCGAGGTCGCCGCTCCGCCATGCCGGTTGATGCAAGTTCACGACATCCTGCGCGCGGTTCACCGCCGCGAGACTGTGCTGAGCACTCAATCCCGTCCCGAGCGGCTTACCCGTCAGCGGTGTTTGATGCAGCCATGAAAGCTTCTGCCCTGCCACCCGGTAAACGAACCGGGGATCGCCCTCGTTGACGTTCAGAAGGAACACATTGCCCAGCAGGGTCGAAAAATCGGCTGGATCGATATCGCGGCGTGACGGCAATCCGGCGCCCGCTGGCCTCTGCGCAAGCCAATAACCGTACAGGTTTTGCAGTTTGGCATGTGTCCACAGCGGCGGACGATGTTCGCCGGCAACGGGGCCGATCGACTGGACAGGGTCAAGAGTGGAAATATGGCTCATACCCGTAAGACTACCTACCCCTAACGATTAAGTCGAGTTAATCAATAATTTTCCCTAAATACTTTTTTGGATATGGCGAATTCGTCACAATCTGCGTGCTGGAAAGAAACATAGGCTCGTCCAAAACCGCCAAAGGAACGACCAGCTTATTAATGAGTTTAAGAGCAACCCTCCCCCGATCGCGGCTAAGAAGAAATGACGCCAGACAAAGCATCGATCCTTCAACCTGGCCGCACGTGCTGGCGAACCGAGCAAGCCAACCGTATGGCTCTGATCGTGGACGCCTGCGATTATTTCGCTGTGGCGAAAGCCGCCATTGAGCGGGCACAGCATTCGATTTACATGATTGGCTGGGACTTCGACCTTCGGCTGCGGCTGGACCCATCGAATCCTGAAGCGACCGAGCCCGACGAACTGGGAGCTTTCCTGAAGCATACTGTCAACAGCCGTCCAGGCCTACAGGCCTATGTCCTCAAATGGGACATGGCGATGCTCTTTACCCTGAGCCGCCAGATAGTGCCCGTGCTGGCCCTGGACCTCATGACACAGCGCCGGATTCATTTTCGACTCGATGCCCAACACCCATCGGGTGCGGCCCATCACCAGAAGATCATCGTGATCGACGACGCGCTGGCTTTCTGCGGTGGCATCGACATGACGGATAGTCGCTGGGATACCCGCGACCACAAGCCGGATGACGAGTTGCGGGTCCTTCCGGGCGGCTCGCCCTATCCGCCGTTCCATGACGTGACGACCGCCGTGGACGGAGATGCCGCAAAAGCGCTGGGCGAGCTGGCGCGCGAACGCTGGCACCGCGCCACGGGTGCCCATCTGCCGCCGCCGCCGGCCTGCGAACTCGATCCGTGGCCGGAACGTCTCAAGGTTACCCTGAGGAAGGTTCCCGTCTCCATCGCCCGGACATGGCCGCGCCTGGGCAAGTACGAGGAGATCCGGGAGATCGAGCGCCTCTACCTGACGGCAATCCTGGCGGCGCGCGAGACGATCTATATGGAAAGCCAGTATCTCGCGTCCCACGCCATCCGCGACGCGCTGATCAAGCGGCTCCGGGAACAGGACGGGCCTGAGGTGGTCGTGATCAATCCCGAGTCGGCGGATGGTTGGCTGGAGCAGTCCGTTATGGACACCGCGCGGGCACTGATGGTTCGTCAGTTGAGGCGGGAAGATCGGCACGACCGATTCCGCATCTACTTCCCGGTCAATGCGGCCGGCACGCCGATCTACGTCCACGCAAAGGTCCTGACCATCGATGACCGGCTGCTTCGAGTCGGCTCCTCGAACCTCAACAACAGGTCGATGGGTTTCGATACCGAATGCGATCTGGCGATCGAGGCGGTACCAGGGGAGCCCTCGGCAACCGTGATCGCGGACACGGTGATCGGCTTCCGCAACGACCTGATCGCAGAACACCTGAACGTGAGCATCAAGACGGTCGAACAGGCGATCGAAAGGCGCGGCTCCCTGGTCAAGGCGATCGACAGCCTGCGCCAGACGGAAGGACGCACTCTCGTCCCGCTCGAGGTCGAGGAGTTGAGCGAGCTTCAGGAGCAGATAGTCGAAGCACGCCTGCTCGATCCCGAAAGGCCCAAGCAGGTCGAGCGTGCCATCAGCCACACCGTCAAGAAGTTCGTCACCAAGCCCAACTGGGCTGTGATCGGTGCGGCTGCGGCCGGCATCGGACTTGCCGCCTACGCCGGCCAGCGGCTCTATACAAAGAAGTACTCGATCCGGCGCGGCGACGACGGCGGGGATGCCTGACGGGTTCCGACCAGCGGTCGGCGGCCCGATAATGCTTGTGTCCAGGGGCGGTGGAGAGGTGTACTCCTCACCGCCCTTTCGTTGACCGAGCATCCCATGAGA
>NZ_JCACHA010000954.1:0-6776 GCF_059503625.1 Skermanella sp. | reverse complement strand
GTATCTTTTTAAATCTGCGCAGGATCGGCTTCGCCCCGATGGACCGTCTGAAAGTCGCTCTGGAACGTCTCGACGTGGCGATCGACCATCTCGATGCGGCATTCGACCACCACAAAGCCCGCATTTCCGCCGAGCGCGACGAACTGGGGCGAGCCCTGGCCGCCGCCCAGGAGGCGGAGGCCGAGGCGCGCGCCGTGGCCGACAGCGTGTCGGCGCGTCTGGATACGGCGATCGACCGCTTGCAGACCGTGTTGGAGGATTGAGAGCGCATGCCGCGTGTCGACATTACCCTGAATGGCCGCAGTTATCTGATCGGCTGCGAAGACGGGCAGGAGGCGCGCCTGCGCCATCTCGCCAGCTACCTCGAAGGGCAGGTGCGCGCGGTCGCGGCGCGTGCGCCGCTGGCGGGCGAGGGGCAGACCCTTGCCATGGCGGCCCTGCTGGTCACCGACCAGCTCTTCGACCTCAAGTCGGAATACGATGCGCTTGCCGCCGCCTCGCGCGAGCAGTCGCCGCCGGCCGGAATGGCGCCGGAAGACGAGGAAGTGGTGGTCGCCGCCGTCGATCATCTGGCAAAACGCATCGAGGATATTGCAGCCAGGCTCGAGCGTGCCTAGATTAGGGATCGGAAGGCTGCTGCGCGGTTCGTCAGGCTGCTTTATCCCTGGGGCCGATAACCTATTACTCTCGGGAGCTGTCCCTGCCGGGACCTTGGTCTCGGTACATGGCGCCCACCTGCCTAGGCAGGTCGCAGAGGATAGCAAATACGCCAACGGCCAAGCGGCACCTTCCACTTCCCTCATGGCGGTCCAATGACCGGCCCCGATGACGTTCCCCCCGGCGAACTACTCCGGATCAAGACCGAGGCCAGGGCGTCTGCAAAGCAGCGCCGTGCGGAAGCCGCCGCATCCGCAGGTCATGCCGCCGCCGAAGCGGTAGCGGAGCGCGTCGCCGGATTGCTTGCCGGCTTCCCCAAGACGACCGTCGTCGCCGGATACTGGCCGATCGGCACCGAGCTTGACGTCCGCCATACCCTGTCCCATCTGGACCTGATCGGTTTCGGCTGTGCGCTGCCGGCGGTGGTCGCCAGGGGCGAGCCCCTGGTCTTCCGCACCTGGACGCCACAGACCCCGATGGAGCGGAGCGGTCTCGGCATCCTTGCTCCCGCAGCCACGGTGGCGGAGGTCGATCCGGACGTGCTGCTGGTGCCGCTGCTGTCCTTCGACCGCGCCGGCTACCGGTTGGGCTACGGCGCCGGGTTCTACGACCGGACGCTGGAACGTCTGCGCCGGTCGAAGCGCGTTACGGCCATCGGCATCGGCTTCGCCGGCCAGGAAGTGGACGGTGTGCCGCGTGACGGTTACGACCAGCCGCTCGACTGGCTGGTGACCGAAAAATTCGTTCTTAAGATCGCTGAATAGTTCAGCTTGCTGGATCGGCCGACTGGATCGGCCTATTGGATTGATGGTGATATGAGACTCCTGTTCCTGGGCGACGTAGTCGGACGCAGTGGCCGCGAGGCCGCCCTCAAGCGCATTCCCGAACTGCGGGCTGCCCTGAAGACCGATTTCCTGGTGGTGAACGGCGAGAACGCCGCCGGCGGTTTCGGCATCACCGACAAGATCGCCAAGGAATTCTTCGAGGCCGGCGCCGACTGCATCACGACCGGCAACCACGTGTGGGACCAGAAGGAACTGGTCGGCTCGATCGACCGCGAGCCGCGCATCCTGCGCCCGCTGAACTACCCGGAAGGCACGCCGGGGCGCGGCGCTTCGATCTTCCAGCTTCAGGGCGGGCGCAAGGTCCTGGTCATGAACGTGATGGCGCGTCTGTTCATGGACGCGATGGACGACCCCTTCGCAGCGGTCGAAAAGGTGCTGCGCCAGCACCGGCTGGGCGGCGGCATCAACGCCGTGATCCTGGACTTCCATGGCGAGGCGACCAGCGAGAAGATGGCGATGGGCCATTATCTCGACGGCCGGGCGTCGCTGGTGGTCGGTACCCACTCCCACATCCCGACGGCGGACCTCCAGATCCTCAACGGCGGCACCGCGTTCCAGTCCGATGCCGGGATGTGCGGCGACTACGACAGCGTTATCGGCATGAAGAAGGAAGTGTCGGTCGCCCGTTTCGTCCGCAAGCTGCCGACCGAGAAGATGACTCCCGCCGAGAACGAGGCGACGGTCTGCGGCGTCTTCGTCGAGACGGACGACCGTACCGGACTGGCCGTCCGGGCGGAGCCGGTGCGGGTCGGACCGCGGCTGGCCAACCATCTGCCCGTGGTGGCGTAACCTGGACGTTGAAGATGGGTTGTTGGGCCACGGCCCAACAGCGTTTCATCGATGTCCTGCGCAAACGGGTTAGGCGCGCCGTAATCCCGCCATATTGATATCCTAACAAGGCGATGCGCTGTCGAGGGGCGGATGTTCGCGGTGACCGGTGTTTTTGCGACCGTTCTGTCGCGTGCGGCCCTGAACCAGGTGTGGTAGATAGCTGCCCCATCATCCCTATGGTCACACGAGAGAGCCTTTCAAGGGGCAGGTTGAGCGCATGGCTGGTCATTCCCAATTCAAGAACATCATGCATCGCAAAGGTGCGCAGGACATCAAGCGCGCCAAGATGTTCAACAAGTTCGCCCGAGAAATCGCCGTCGCGGCCAAATCAGGGCTGCCGGACCCGGCGGCCAATCCGCGCCTGCGCGCCGCCATCATCGCGGCTCGGGCACAGAACATGCCCAAGGACCGCATCGACCGCGCTGTAAAGAGCGGCAGTCCCGGCGGCGACGACGCCAACTACGAGGAAGTGCGGTACGAGGGCTACGGTCCCGGCGGCATCGCCCTGATCGTCGAGGCGCTGACCGACAACCGCAACCGCACCGCCGCCGAAGTGCGCTCCGCCTTCACCAAGCATGGCGGGACGCTGGGCGAGACCGGCTCGGTCGCCTTCATGTTCAGCCGCATCGGCCTGATCGTCTATCCGGCCAAGGCCGCCGAAGCCGACGCCATGTTCGAAGCGGCACTGGAAGCCGGCGCCGAGAACGTCGAATCGAACGATCAGGTCCACGAGATCACGACCGCGATGGAGGACATGTCCACCGTCCGCGACGCCTTGGAAGCGAAATTCGGCCCGGCCGAAAGCGCCGGCCTGACCTGGAAGCCGGGCAACACGATAGCGCTGGAAGAGGAAGCGGCCGCCAGCCTGCTGAAGCTTATCGACGTGCTGGACGACAGCGACGACGTGCAGACGGTCTCGGGCAACTTCGAGATCGCCGACGACCTGCTGGAGCGGCTGACCGCTTGATGATGGGACCGGGTACGTTCCGTCTGGTCGGCCTCGATCCGGGGCTTCGCCATACCGGCTGGGGCATCATCGATGTCTCCGGCAACCGGCTGAGCCATGTCGCCAACGGCGCCGTCCATTCCGACAGCGACCTGTCGCTGGCGGAGCGGCTGGTCCAGCTGCATGACGGCTTGACCGCGGTGATCGAGCGCTGGCAGCCGGACGAGGCTGCGGTCGAGGAAGTCTTCGTCAACAAGAACCCGGCCTCGACCCTGAAGCTGGGCATGGCCCGTGGCGTGGCGCTGCTGGTGCCGGCCAGGGCCGGGCTGCCGGTGGCGGAGTACCCGACCAACCTCGTCAAGAAGTCGGTCGTGGGGGCGGGACACGCCGATAAGAACCAGGTGCAGATCATGGTCGGAATGCTGCTGCCGGGGGTCGAGATGAAGTCGGCGGACGCTGCCGACGCCCTTGCCGTGGCGATTTGCCACGCGCACCATGCGGCGACCCGGCGGGTGGTGGCCTTGCAGCGGAGCGTGACATGATCGCCAAGCTCTCGGGTCTGCTCGACAGCGTCGGGACCGACCACTGCATCGTCGATTGTGGCGGCGTCGGTTACCTCGTGTTCTGCTCGGCGCGCACGCTGCGCCGCGTCGGCGACACCGGGACCGCCGTGTCGCTCCGCATCGAGATGCAGGTGCGCGAGGACGCCATCACCCTGTTCGGCTTCGTCGATCAGCCGGAGCGGGACTGGTTCCGGCGGCTGACCACCGTTCAGGGGGTAGGGTCCCGCGTGGCGCTGGCGCTGCTGTCGGTGCTGGAGCCGGATAAGCTGGGACAGGCGATCGCGGCGCAGGACCGGACGGCGCTGGCCCAGGCCGACGGCGTCGGGCCGAAGCTGGCCAACCGCCTGATCAGCGAGCTGAAGGACAAGGTCGCCGACCTCTACATGGGCGGCGGGGCCGTGACATCGGGTCCGGCGGGTGCTGCCGCGTCCGGTACCGCCGGCGTCACCAACGACGCGGTGTCGGCCCTGGTCAACCTAGGCTACCGCCGCGCCGACGCGTTTACCGCCGTGGCCGCCGCCGTTCAGAAGGCCGGCCCGGACGCCAAGGTCGAACAGTTGATCATGATGGGACTGAAGGAGCTTAGCGCGTGATGGAGGAGGCCGGGCATCCCGATCGCATGGTCCAGGCGGAGCCGATGACCGGCGAGCAGCCCGACAGCACGATCAGGCCGCTCAGCCTGTCGGAGTTCGTCGGCCAGCGTCAGGTCCGCGAGAACCTCGCGGTCTTCATCCAGGCGGCGCGGGCGCGGTCGGAAGCGCTTGACCATGTCCTGTTCTTCGGCCCTCCCGGTCTTGGCAAGACCACGCTGGCGCAGATCGTCAGCCGGGAGCTGGGAGTGGGTTTCCGCTCGACCTCCGGCCCGGTGATCGCGCGGGCGGGGGATCTGGCGGCGCTGCTGACCAACCTTCAGCCGCACGACGTGCTGTTCATCGACGAGATCCACCGGCTGGCCCCGGCGGTCGAGGAAATCCTGTATCCCGCGATGGAGGATTTCCAGCTCGACCTGATCATCGGGGAGGGGCCGGCGGCGCGCTCGATCAAGATCGACCTGCCGCCCTTTACCCTGGTCGGGGCGACCACGCGCTCCGGCCTGATCACCCGGCCGCTGCGCGAGCGCTTCGGCATCCCGCTGCGGCTGCAATTCTACGAACCGGACGAGCTTGAGCTGATCGTCAGCCGCGCCGCCCGCGTGCTGGGACTGGACCTGACGCCCGATGGCGCTTCGGAGATCGCGTTGCGGTCCCGTGGCACCCCGCGCGTCGCCGGCCGCCTGCTGCGCCGGGTGCGGGACTTCGCCTCGGTCGCGGGGCCGGGACCGGTCGATGCGAGGGCGGCGGACGCAGCCCTCAACCGGCTGGAAGTGGACCGGCTGGGCCTGGACGGGATGGACCGCCGCTATCTCGGCTGCATCGCCGGCAACTATGCCGGCGGCCCCGTCGGCGTGGAGACCCTGGCGGCGGCGCTGGGCGAGCAGCGCGACGTGCTGGAGGAAGTGGTCGAGCCGTACCTGATCCAGCAGGGCATGCTTCAGCGTACGCCCCGTGGACGCATGCTGACCGATGGCGGCTTCCGCTATCTGGGCCTCAGCGTCCCGCAGGTGCCGGCGCGTCAGCTCGACCTTCTGGTGCCGGGGGAGGATCTCGATGAATGATCCGAGGACGAATGATCCGGGTGGATATCTGGACGGCGTGGTCCACCGGCTCCCCATCCGGGTCTACTACGAGGACACCGATGCCGGCGGCATCGTCTACCACTCCAATTACCTGCGCTTCGCCGAACGCGGACGTACGGAGATGCTGCGCGCCCTGGGCAGCGGGCATACCGACCTCGTCCGGAGCGAAGGTGTGGCCTTTGCGGTACGCAGGTGCGAGATCGACTTCCGATGGCCGGCGCGGCTCGACGACCTGCTTGAAGTCGAGACGCGGATAGCGGATATCGGCGGCGCCTCCATCGTGTTCGAGCAAACCATTTTCAAAGTGGCCGACATGGCTGCCAAGACCGAGCGCCGGCTCCTTGTTCGTATTTTGTTAACCGTGTTCTGCCTCAATCCGCAGGGACGTCCTGTCCGGCTGCCCGGCCCTGTCCGGTTGGCGCTGGACGATCTTCAGGCGCGCGACGCAATTAGCTAATGGGCGAGACTGACTAAAATGGATCCTTCTGTCGTCACCTCCGGAGCTGCCGCAGCGACGGCCCATAACCTGTCCGTGTGGGGCCTGTTCATGGCCGCGGACATCGTGGTCAAGGCGGTCATGCTGATGCTGTTCGCGGCCTCGGTCTGGTGCTGGGCGATCATCTTCGAAAAGATCGTCAAGCTGCGGAAGCTCAATGCCCAGGCCGCCGATTTCGAGGAAAGCTTCTGGTCCGGCGGCTCGCTGGAGAAGCTGTACGAGGACGTCGGCAAGCAGCCGAACGATCCGATGGCCGCGACCTTCGCCGCCGGCATGCGCGAATGGCGCCACGCCAGCGAGCGGGCGCTGAACGCGTCGGGCATCAAGGCGGGCCTGCAGCAGCGGGTCGAGCGGGTCATGTCCGTGACCATCGGCCGCGAGATGGCCAGGGCCGAGCGCTACATGTCGTTCCTCGCCACGGTCGGCTCGACCGCTCCGTTCGTCGGGCTGTTCGGCACCGTATGGGGCATCATGAACAGCTTCACCTCGATCGCGGCCTCCAACAACACCAGCCTTGCCGTAGTTGCTCCGGGCATCGCCGAAGCGCTGTTCGCGACGGCACTCGGCCTCGTCGCCGCCATTCCGGCGGTCGTCGCCTACAACAAGTTCTCGACCGACCTGGGGCGCTATGCCGACCGGCTGGACGCTTTTTCCAGCGAGTTCAGCTCGATCCTGTCGCGCTACCTTGAAGAGCGGGGCTGACCATGGGAGCCCAGCTCGCCGGTAAATCCAACGGCCGCGGCAAGCGCCGCTCGTACAGCCA
>NZ_JCACHA010000953.1:0-6777 GCF_059503625.1 Skermanella sp. | reverse complement strand
CCCCGGCCTCACCCTACCCAAAGCCATCCAGACCGGCGATCGCTGCAACAAGGCGACGCCACGCTGAAGGGCGAACTCGTCGAGCAGCGCGACTACCTGACGCACGCCGAAGCCAGGGCTGACATTTTTCAGTTCCTGCAGGGATGGTACAACAAGCACCGCCTTCATTCTGCGTTGAGCTACATCACACCAGAGCAGAAGGTGGCGGCGTTCCAGGCGGCTGCTTCAGAGCTGCGTAACACTGTCCGTGAAAGCGGGGGAAGGCCAGCGGGTGGCCGAGGCGGTGGAGCGCCGCGGCCTGTCCATCTTCCCCGCCGGGGTGCGCTGCGTCTGGCAACGGCACGACCTCGAGACCATGAAGAAGCGGCTGAAGGCGCTCGAGGCCAAGAGCGCCTAGCATGGGCTGGTGCTCACCGAAGCCCAGATTGCCGCCTTGGAAACGGCCAGGCAGGACAATGAAGCCCACGGCGAGTTCGAGAGCGAGTGCCAGGGCTACTGCGGCGCCCAGGACACCTTCTACGTCGGCACGATGAAGTTTGAAACTGACGGCGCGGCGCGCGCCAGCGATGCTGCTAAACCGGGACAAGGCATTGCAGTGTGCACCGTTCTATTCCGCCCGGTACGCTTTGCCTCGTACAGGCATTGGTCAGCCATTCCGATGAGCGCAGCCGGTCCGGTTGCCTCCTCGCCTGGCACTGGCCAGATCGTCGCTCCACCTACGCTCACAGTCACAACGCTCCCGGGCAGCCCACTGGCCTCGTGCGGCAGGGCCAGAGCTTCGACCTCAGCTCGTACCCGCTCAGCCACGGCCGCAGCGCCCATGGCATCTGTTTCTGGCAGCAAGAGCGCAAACTCCTCACCGCCATAGCGGGCTGACAGGTCACTGGCCCGGCGCACGGTGCCGCCGAGCACCGCTCCCACCAGCCGCAAGCACTCGTCACCCTTTTGGTGGCCTTGGGAGTCGTTCATCGCCTTGAATCGATCCACGTCAACCAGCAGCACGGAAAGTGGCAACTCGGCCCGCGCGCAACGCCGCCATTCCCGTCCAAGCGCATCATCCAGGCTGCGTCGGTTGGCGATGCCAGTAAGACCGTCAAGAGTGGCCAAGCGCGCCAGCTCAACCTCAACCCTTTTGCGCTCAGTCACATCGCGCGATACCACGACAAGCCCATCCTTCTTCCCTGTTAATGGGTCACGGACGGCGCGAACGGTGGACTCCATCCAGATCCAGGTGCCGTCAGCCCGACGACTGCGGTAGCAAAGTGTGGCCTCCGTATCGTCATCGCTTTGCTGCAATCGGTCTGATGCTGCAGCCACGGCTCCTGCATCGTTGGCATGGATCTCATCTCGTGGACGGCGCCCAACAAGTTCTTCCGGCGCCCGGCCGAGGATGCGGAACGAGGCGGGGGAGACATATCGGCGTAAGCCGTCCGGGCCTATGCGCGTCACCATGTCGGCACAGTTCTCAGCAAGCAGACGGAAGTTGGCTTCGCTCTCATGTGTGGCGGCCTCAGCCTCCTGGCGCTTCCGCATCGCGCGTCCCAGAGTGAGCGATGCCAGGAGCAAGGCGCCCACCAGGACAAACGCGGCCAGACTGACCAGGATGGCATGCTGTCGCCAGCCTGCCTCAATGTCATTGATCGAGAAGGAGACCGCAACCCGGAGGGGCGCTCCTGCGACGCTTGCGAAACTGTGCATCTTGCGTTCGCCGTCGAAATTGGAAACTGCGACAAACTGGCCGCTCTCGCTCTGCATGGCGCGCCGGTAGACTTCAGTCGCGCTGACATCGCTGCCGATGAAGGCGTCGCGGTAGGGCACGCGCATCACGATCGTGCCGTCCTCGTGAAACAGCGTCAGGGATCCCTTTGCTCCAAGATCCATGGCCTCGAAGCGTTCCCGGACGGAGTTGAGACGGACCGCCCCAACTGCAACACCGCCGAAGCTACCATCAGGTGCTGGCACACGACGGCTGAAGGCAAGGCTCGCGTCGCCGCTCAGCCTGCTTCGAAAGGGTTCGCTCACGTGCAATCCGAGCGCCGCATTGTCCCGGTGAGCTCGGAAATAGCCTCGGTCAGCAAAGTTGCCTTGCAGAGGCCCGTCAAGCCGCGACGAGGCCACGATGTCGCCGCGCGCGTCCAAAAGTAACATGTAGCCAAGGTTCTTTGCAGCAGCGGCCCGGTCGAACAGCACCATGTTGCGCAGCTGCGGCTCGAGGCTCATGACACCCAAGACCTGGCTGTTGTCCGCCGCACCCTTGAGAGAGAGGTCGAGGCTCTCGACAGTTCGCTCGATCTCTGTCGCCATGGCGCGAGCGAGATTTCGACCAGACTGGCTGGCGCGATCCCAGGTATCCCTGCAGGCTTCGAGCAGAGCTTCGGCGACGAGGCCGCAGAATGCTGCTGCCACCGTCAGGGTAACCGCGGTGAGATGCCAACCTTTGAAGCGCCAGGGCCGGAGGTTCATGGAATCTTCCCGAGCCGGGCCCTATAAGCGGCCCTACGTTAACTCACGGTTCCGTGATATCGGCGTGGATGCCGCTTGTCCAGCGTAATGGCGCAATCAGTGCGCAAATTATTCATGCTCAGAAACCACTACAAGAATCTGATGCCGCCGCGGTAGCGAGATGTCGAGCTGGTCGTGCAGCCGCGGGCTTGCCGGGCGAGGCGCTCGGCTAGCGGGTCGGAGCCCGCGGTGGTCCGTTCCGGCACGTTCGTGTTCCTCCGCGCCCTACGCAAAGCAGCGAGACGCTGCCGGATTCGGCCTGCTCCGGCGGCGTGAGAGGCCGCACCCTAATAAAGTTGCAACCCCTGAGCTCGAGTTTGGCCAATTAGGCAGCGTGACAGAGGGCGTAAGCGATGCCCTTGCGGAGGGCTGGCGGGAGTTTCGTAGCGTCGAGGGCGTGGCGGGACAGCGCAAAACCCTGCTCACTCCAGATCTCCCGCCGTACGGTGGCAAGGCTGTCAGCAAAGGTCGGTCGCTGCTTGTGGTACCAGGCGCTGGCTGAGACCCGGAGCTGGGCACGGCTGTTGAGGCGCGACGCCAGCAGGGCGACGACCGAGAACAGGCCGAGCAGGCAAGGTGTGGTGCGGGCAATGGCTTTGTCCGACCATTGCCGTTGGGTCTCGACGCCGAGGTGGTCGCGGACCTCGCGGAAGGTGACTTCCAGCTGCCAGCGCTGGACGAACCAGCGGACGATCTGTAGCGGCTCCTGCGCCAGGTCACTTTGTTGCAGGGTTCGGCGGTACGGGCGCGTTGAGCCCGACCCGTGTTTCGGGTCATGTGATGCGGACGTAGTTCGGACGCCCGAGGTCGAGCATTCGGTTCAGCACGCCGGCCGCGATGGCCACCTCGGTGGCCTGACGGCCATCCGTTTGGGAACGTAGGCCATCGCCGATGACGCGCTTCCAGCGCGAAACGTCGGCCTCCACCAGGGCGCGATTGTTGTACCCTGATGCCCGCTGCCATCCCATGCGGCCCCGCTCGGTGATACATCGCAGATGCGCATCGCGCTGCGTCGGTATGGTCTCGGCCGCGCCGCTTGGCACCGCATTAGCGCGCGGCGGCACGATGATGGCCGCATTGGCATTGCGCGCCGCGACCTCGGCGTAAACGTTGTCGCTGTCGTACGCGCCGTCGCCGGTGAGCGATGCCACCGGCCCGTCCATCTGGTCAAGCAGGAAGCAGACCTGGGAGCCGTCGTCGGCATCCCGGTCCGTCAGCACGCTTGCGGCGATCTCGCCGGTGTCGGCGTTGGTGGCGAGATGCAGCACCTTCCAAGACCGGCGCCGCTTAGTGCCGTGTTTTTCCTCGAGCCACTCGCCCCGACCGCAGAGCTTGAGCCCCGTGCTGTCCACCAGCAGATGCACGGGCATGCTCCCCGCCTTTGGGCGGGGCACCTCCAGCGTCTCGGCCCGGCGGCTGAGGGTAGAGTGGTCCGGCACGGGAAGTCGAGGCCCAGCAGCTGCAGAAGGGAGCCGATCAGGCCCTCGGTCTGGCGCAGCGCCAGGCGGAACACGGCACGCAGCGTCAGGGCGGTGGCGATCGCCAGCGCGGAGTAAGCGGGCTGCCCGCCCCGGCCGGTGCGCGGCTCGGCGGTCCATGCCTCGACCGCCTCCGGCGTGAACCACACGGTGAGGCTGCCGCGGGCGCGCAGGCCCGCATCATACTTGGCCCAGTTGGTCACCCGGTGCCGCTGCTTCGGGATGTGGTGGCGCCGAGCGGCGTTCGCTTTGAACGGCAAGAGGGATGCCCCTGCAGGATGAAGGGGTCTCGCCCCGATCTCACACTACCCGCAGCCGCTCAGGCGGGCGACCGCTGCAATAAGGTCCTAGGCAGGACCACCTTCGTCGGTTCATCCACCTCCGTACACCAGTGCGTCTAACCGGCGGAAGTTGGTGCCCATAGTTTAGCGCCAAGGGCAGCAAAGGCGACATCCGCCGCAAACGCCTGAAGATCCTGCAGCACGGATCTCAGCAGCTTCGCCTCCGCGGCACATAATCCAGCATCATTCTCGTCATCTGATGCGAGGCGCGCAACCAACACCTCCACCTTGCGTGCAAGAACCGCGAGCGTCTGTGACGGCGCGGCAGCAAGGCTGGCCACCACCCCAAGGCTGGTGTCGTCTGCGGCATCCTGCTCCAGCCATTCGTCGGTGCCGACCTCGGCTGCAAGTTCTTCAACCTTGGGCAGCCGAACCTTCGTGCGATAAGCTGCATCCACGAGCCGTTCAGTGGGAAAGAGCAGGATCTCAGCCATGATCCGGGCTTCCTAAACCTGATTGAGAGGAGGTTAGACCTTTGCAGGGTTCTAGGATCACCGAGCGTGCAATGTTGCGGTCGCGCTCAGGCTGTAGCCGCCATTCTCGGTCAGCAGCAGGCGCGGCTGGCCGGCATCGCTCTCGATCTTTTGGCGCAGCCGGTAGACATGCGTCTCGAGGGTGTGGGTGGTGACGGTGCTGCTATAGCCCCAGACCTCGTTCAGCAGGACCGGCCGTGGCACAGACCTGCCACCGGCGCGGTAGAGGAACTTCAGGATCGCGCATTCCTTGTCCGTCAGCCGGATCTTGCGGTTGCGGGCCGTCTCCTGCAGCAGTCGCAGGCTGGGACGGAAGACATAGGGGCCGATCAGGAAGGTGGCATCCTCGGAGTTGTCGAACACCCGCAGCTGGGCCCGCACCCGTGCCAGCAGCTCCGGCAGCCGGTAGGGTTTCGCTAGGTAGTCGTTGGCGCCAGAGTCGAGGCCGCGGATCACGTCCTGCTCGGCATCGGCGCCGGTGACCATGATGACCGGCATCCGACGCCCGTCGCGGCGCAGCTTGGCGCAGAACTCCCGGCCATCCGCATCCGGCAGCCCGACATCCAGCAGGATGGCATCGTAGCGGGCGCCTGCACTGGCCAGCTTGGCCTCTGCCTCGGCTGCGCTCTCCGCCTCATCGGCGCTGAACTCACCACCAGACAGGATCTGCTCGGCAAGGGTGGCACGCAGCGCGGCATCATCCTCGACGATGAGGATCTGGCGGAGGGCGGGCATCGTGGTCTCCAGGGGGACAGAGAAAGGCCTCATCGCGGCCTCCGAATATCGTCTACAGGTTGATTTCACGCTGCACAAATCACTCAAACGCGAGTTTTGTCTCAAAATTGCCGCGCGCATCTGAGTGTCCTGGTAGCTTTAGAGCGGTTCCCCATCAGTCTGCGTCATAGCCGGCTGCGGTGATGCCCCGGTCGTCCAACTCGCGGCCGATCGCCATCCGAAGGCGAAGCCTCTTCAGCCGATCGGCGTCTCGGTGCCGACGCTCCTCGGGCGAGATCTTCGACTTCGCAGGCGTCGTCTGGTCATCAGGGGGCAGGCTCATGCCGCGAATGTCGGTCGCCTCCACGCTCGTACTGGCCGCGGCCGTAGCGCTCGCGCCCCTCAAACCAACCGCGGTCGCCGGGCCCGAACACCTCCAGGCGGTCCCCGTCACGGTACTGCGCCGCCGCTGGGGCAGACGCGAGGGCCGCTCCCGCAACCAGGATGCCGGCGAGCAGTGCCGGGAGTGCGATGCTGCGCATGTCCTATCCCCTGTGCATTTCGTCCGTCTGCGGTCTGCCTGGGCGCCACCGCGGCCGCGCCGGCGCCCAGGGCACATGCGCCCTAGAGGAGGCCGGCTTCGAAGCGCGAGGTGTCGAGGCGCGGCCCTCCCGCCGCTTCTTCGTCCGTGCCGAAGGGTAGGGTGTAGGAACTTGCGCCCGGTTCGAAGCCGTAGCCGTAGCCGTAGAAGGGGTAGCCGTAGATGCCCGCTACCCAGCCAATGTCCCGGTTCACCAGCACACCCAGGATCCGGCCCTCGCGGCTAAGCGACACATCGGACACCCGGCCGTAGCCGACCCCGTTGCGCAGCCGCGTATAGTCGCCGACTAGTTCGGAAAGGCGGAACTCGCGCGGGCCCGCGATGGCTGTCTCGGGGCCGTCGAACAAGTCGTAGCGCTCGGCCGTGGCCTCGGTGATCGGGATCTGCACACCCTTGCGGCCAGGTGTCAGGTTCACCTCGCGCCAGGGCACGCGGAACGCAGCGTCGCCAATGTCGAGAACCCCCCCGCCTCCACAATGATCGCAGTGGCGCGACCCTCGGCATCAACGAAAATCTCCTGAACTTCGCCCATTTGATTGCCGTTCGGCCCGAACACGTCCTGGCCCATCAAATGCGAGGCGCGGAAACCACCATAGAGATCCTCAGCCTTGACCGGGGTCGTGTCCCTGGACGTGGTGTAGGAGCGGTGCTCCTGGCGGGCTGTGCCG